>JAHZKU010000068.1 GCA_022600255.1 Actinomycetes bacterium
CCAACGGCCACCCCAACACCAACACCAACACCAACACTGACACCGACCGTCACGCCCACGCCGACACCCACACTCAGCACCACCCCAACCACGGGGCCCAGCCCTACCGTCATCCCCGCACCAAGCCCTAACCCGACAGCGACCACGAAACCGACCCCGGTGGCCAAGTCTGCGTTTGTCGTGAAGGTCAAGGCCGTCAAGAAGCGCTCCAAACTGCGCATCAAAGTCACCCCACAGTCAGGGAGCAGAGTCAAAGTTGCTGTTGACCGCCGCAAGACCAACAAGAAGTGGCGCACCATCAAGAAGGTGAAGGTTTCCAGCGAACGGCAGAAGAAGACGGTGAACTTCAAGCGCGGGCGCTATCGGGTGCGCGCCCTAGCGAATCAAGACTTCGCCGTGAGCTCGTGGGGTTACGCGAAGTTGAAGCGCTAAACCAATCCGCTACACATCAGTTCGCTTCGCAGCGACGGAACCGCAAGAGATTCGACAGCGCTCTAATCAGATGTCCACCTTCTCCGGTGAACTTCATCCAGGGTCAGCGCCAATATGGGCGTTCCCACACCCGCCCAGATTGCCTTAGGAGGACCTCGGGTGGTGGGATGGAAACAACGAGTGGCCGACTTCGGCTCCGTAAGGTGAGACGAGGGCTATGAGCCACCAGCAAGAAACCGCCGTTGACAAGGACTTCGCAAGCTTGGGACTCGCCCCAGGCTTGACCGACTGCCTTGCCGAACTGGGCTATGAAGCCCCCACTCCGATTCAGCAGCGCGCGATTCCCGCCATGATTGCTGGGGGCGACCTACTGTGCCAGGCCGCGACCGGTACCGGAAAGACGGCCTCGTTCGCCCTCCCTGTCATCAATCGCAGGGCGGCAGGCGCTGAACCGCGCAAGGGGGCCCTGCCAACCGCTTTGGTTCTGACTCCCACCCGTGAACTGTGTATGCAAGTGGCCGAGGCGATTCACCGCTACGGGCGCCCCTACAACGTCCGCACCCTGCCAGTATTCGGAGGGCAACCGATCGGCCGGCAAGTCTCCGCTTTGAAGCGAGGCGTGGACATCGTCGTGGCCACGCCGGGTCGGGCTATGGACCTGCTCAACCGCGGATTTTTGAAGCTCAGCGACATCGACACGGTGGTTCTCGACGAAGCCGACGAGATGCTCGACATGGGTTTCGCCGAGGATATCGACACGATCTTGACCGCAGCACCCAAAGAGCGTCAGACAGTCATGTTCTCCGCCACGATGCCCAAGCGGATTCTACGCATCGCCGAGCGCCATCTGAACAGCCCAGAGCAAATCCGGATTGCTCGTGAGGTCGTACCCGAAGGAGAGCGGCCCACAATCGAACAGACCGCCTACATCGTGGCACGGCCTTACAAACCGGCGGCGCTGGCCCGGATTTTGGATGTCGAGATGCCCAAGGCTTCTCTGGTGTTTTGCCGCACGCGCTCGGAAGTGGATGCGTTGACCGAAACCCTGAACGCCCGCGGGTATCGCGCCGAAGCACTACACGGCGGGATGGACCAGCACCAACGCGACCGGGTGATGTCTCGGCTGCGCAACGGCACCGCAGAGTTGCTCGTGGCGACAGACGTTGCGGCCCGGGGACTTGATGTGGAGCAGTTGACGCACGTGTTCAACTACGACGTTCCTGCAGCCCCCGAATCTTACGTGCACCGCATTGGCCGGGTAGGGCGAGCAGGGCGTGAGGGTGTCGCGATCACCTTGGCCGAACCGCGTGAGGGTCGCCAACTCAGTGCGATTGAGCGCACAACGAAGCAGCCCATCCGAATCAACACGTTGCCCACCTCGGATGACATGCGAGCCCGCCGATTGGAACTTACCCGCGCTGCGCTCGAGCGCGTCTGCCGCGACGGAGATCTGGACAACTACCGCGGTGTCCTGGGTGCGGTGGAGAACGACTTCGACGTTGATCGGATTGCACTGGCCGCGATAAAGATGGCCCACCTGACCGCGATCGGGGAACCGGACGACCAGGAGATTCCGCAGCCCGGTTTCAGTGGCAAGCCAGGCAAAAGCAAGTCCCGAAATCGGGACGGGCGCGGGAAAAAGGGCCAGCGCCCGCGGCACAGGATGAACCACCGCGGCGGCACCAGGAAACCCAAAACCGGCGCAGGCAAATCCAAGAAGCGCTAGGCAACCGGCAGGCACATTCGGACATCTCTAGCCAAACCGCTTGAGGCCCTGGTCACAGTTTCGATTAGGTAAGGCAAACCTAACTCAACTCGGCTATCGTTGAGGAAGTTCGCATTTCATTCCCGACTGTTCCGACGACGACCCCTCGCCAATTCGTTGGTTCACGTCAAGGCTCGCTGGAGGTACGGTGATTGTTTGCCACTGCTTCGTCGTTAACGATCGGCAAGTGAAGGCGGCCGTAGCGGCCGGCGCGCAAAACGTGGACGATGTCACCGATATGACAAAAGCGGGCGGATTGTGCGGCGGCTGTCACCCCACGATCTGCAAGAGCTTGCAGACACACCCGACTGGGGCTTGCGGCGGCGACACGTGCGCCAACACAATCGGGCTAGCAACCCCCGACCCCCTACGGAGTCACGAACTTGTGGAGGCCCAGTGACCGGCGACCCGAAGGTCATCGAAGCGCTCAATGAGGCCCTCACGGCCGAACTCACAGCCGTGAACCAGTACTTCATCGCGTCCAAGATGGCCCAGAACTGGGGGTATGCCAAACTCGCCAAGGAGTACTACGACGAGTCCATCGATGAGATGAAACATGCCGAGGCGCTGATCGACCGAATCCTGTTTCTAGACGGCACCCCAAACATGCAGCGTCTCTTTCCTCTGGAAGTCGGCGAAACCATTGTCGAGCAGTTCCAGTTGAACTACGAGATGGAGCAGCGCGCCGTCCAGCGGTATCGGCAAGGGTCCGCCCTGTGCACCGAGTGTGGCGACCCCGGCACGCGGGTGATTCTGGAGGGCTTCTTAGCCTCCGAAGAGGAACACGTGGATGAAGCTGAAGCGGAGCTGGCGAACCTGGAGCAACTCGGCGAGCAACTCTGGCTCGCGAAATGGGTCTAGGTAAAGCTGAGCCGATCTCGCAGCCCTCAACGACGCTTGGTTAGCTAGCTAGGGTCGGCGGAGATTCGGCCTTGGCAATCGACAGAATGCGCGTGCCCAGGCAGCAAGGCAAATCGCAGCCTAGGTGTGACCTGTCCGACACAATTCCCGCAGAATCGACCTTCTCTGTGACCCGAACGAGTGAGTCCCTCGTTCCTGCCGGTACGCCCGCCTCGCGTGGGCAGGCCGAGTGTAGGAGATGAGCAACATGAAGAATCGCAATGAAGGCCAACAACGAACTAAGAACGGCAAGAACCACCGCCGCAGCAACTTCTTGATCGCGGTCGGATTGGCGACCGCCGTGGCCCTGCCAGCGATCGGTGCGCCTGCCGTCGCCGCCACAAGCGAAATATCGGCACCGACGGCAACCGCAGCCGCCACGCAGACCCCCGGCAAGTCCGGATCCAAGCAGGCCAATCCCAATAGCCCAAAAGCAGCCAAGGCCTACGCCAAGAAGGAAATGAAGGACAAGTATGGCTGGGGGGATAGCCAGTACCAGGACTTGGTGTCGCTCTGGAACAAGGAAAGCGGCTGGGACTACCAAGCCAGCAATGCCTCATCGGGCGCCTACGGAATCCCGCAGGCACTACCCGGCGGCAAGATGCAGTCTGCAGGCAAGGACTGGAAGAAAAACGCAGCCACCCAGATCGATTGGGGCCTGCAGTACATCAAGTCCACCTACGGCAGCCCGGCACAGGCTTGGGCCCATTCCCAGTCCACCGGCTGGTACTAGGCCAGCCAGACGGATTCGCGAGCAGTGCCGGGATGGCAATCCCGGCACTGCTTTGTTGCACAATGCCGCAAACCCCAAGGCCCAGATCTGAACAACTGCGAGAGCTACCCAACCATCAGCCATGAGTTCGACCATTGCCCAGTGACAGCCGCATGCGATCCGAAAACAAAATCCCATCTGTTTGCGCTCAATAATCCGGCTGCGATGCCGATACCTCTCTTGAGCTGAGTGCTGGCTCGCCCGCGTCAGTTGTCCTGACGTCAACTCTCAAGGGGGTTGTGATGATTACACACGTTGAGTGCCCAAGTTGTCGTTGGGTGGGTGCGATCCCGGTCCAGTCGGGGCGCGCCTTATGCCCCGACTGCGAGTGGTTCTTTCACATGCCGCAGAGTGACGTGCCGCAGGAGAAGCTGGACGCGTCTTGGCTAGCAACCGACGACATTCGGATTGTGGAGTCGGCGGTCCTATAGATCATTAACCCCGCGCCCGTGGTCATTTCCCTACGCCACCCGAACCTGTCCAACGCCGCCAAAGGCGAGCG
>JAHZKU010000069.1 GCA_022600255.1 Actinomycetes bacterium
CTGCTTGATCGGCCACAGCAACCGCCGGGCCTTGTCCAAGTTCACGTTGTCGGGCCAACTGTTCAGGGGAGCAAGCCGCTGGCTACCATCACCGGCGCCACCGCGACCATCACTGATCCGGTACGTACCCGCACTGTGCCACGCCATTCGGATGAACAGTGGGCCGTAGTGGCCATAGTCTGCTGGCCACCAGCTTTGGGAGTCGGTCATGAGCTCGGCAAGGTCCTGGCGCAAGGCAGCCAGATCCAGGCTGTCGAAAGCGCTGGCGTAGTCAAAGTCGCCACCGAGCGGATTCGAAACCGGGGGGTTCTGGCGCAACAGCCCCAAATCCACCTGATTGGGCCACCAGTCCCGATTTTCGGCGCCACGGCCAGCCGTGGGGTTGCCTACGACCGGGCAGTTGTTCTCGTCAGTCATCTTGGCTCCTTAGGTCGAAAGATCACTCAGAAGCTGGGCGGGGGACTGCTTGAATACGGACCCTACGCTGGCCCCTCCTGATGGTCTGAGACTATCGCGTCAGGTTCGGAATTCGTACCCCCAAATGGCCGTCCCGCGGGTGATCAGACCTGCGTCAGTCACTGGCGCCCTGTGCCTTGTTGGTTCCAGAATCTTCGGTGAATTCGCTGGCCGAGACTGCAGACGCCCAACGGACTGCTGCCTCTGCGTGAGACTCGTCAGTTGCTGCCACGCGACCTAGATGAATCGGGCAACGTGGCGGCAACATCGGCGACAAACTTGCAGCCGTCGAAGTCACTACTGTTGATCGTCCAACCTAGCCGGCTGATGACCGCGTTCTTGGATGGCACCATGGCTACGATCTGTCCCCAGTGGCCTTCCATCGACACGGTGTCTTTCGGGAACCCGGCGGTGTCGGCGCACTCGCCCCCGTCAGACTCGCCGGGAAGCCAGGTTTGGGCGCCGTATCCGTGACCCTCGCCAGTGGGCATGGCCGGAGTCGATGCCAGCTCCAGCCAGCCAGTCGGAATGACCTGTTCGCCGTCCCACTCACCGTCATCCAGCATCACCTGGCCGAACCGAGCCCAGTCACGCACGCTAGCCCACAAGTAGGAAGAGCCGACCCAAGTCCCGAAGGTATCTGTCTCCAACGTCGCCGACGTGGCGCCGATCTTGTCAAACAGCGACGTGTAGGGGTCCTGCCAGTACTCCGCGTCATCCTCGAACTGCATCTGGGTCACTTGAGCCAGGATGTTCGACACCGCGCTGGAGTATTCCCAGAACGTCCCGGGTGGGTTGCTCAGCTCGTGTTCCGCCGCCCAAGCTGCCATGTTTGGTTCGCCGTTCAGCATCTGTACCACCTGGCCCCAAGGCTGGTAGCTCTCGTCCAGATCCAACCCTGCGCGCATGAACAGCAGGTCTGCGACAGTGATCTGGGCGCGCTCGTCTTCACGCCACTGCGCCACCCATTCGGGGGTGCGGTCGGCTGGGAATGCGTCCACAACTGGAGTCTGAATGTCCAAGCCGATCTCTTGGGCCTTCTTGTAGAACAGCATCGCGGCCACAGTCTTTGTCATTGACCAGCCGTGCAGGGCGGTGCCTTCCGGGTAGTTCTCAGCCTCGCGCGCCAGCAGCATTTTGCCGTCTTGCACGACGGAAACACCGCGGGCATTCACGCCGTCGGGATTACCGGCACCTTCGAAGGCTTGATCAACGACCGACTCCAGCTCGCCAGCTTTCACCCCAGCGGGCCATTCGGCTTTGGGCACGGTCGCGTCACCCTCGGGCCATTGGGCAGGATCAGGGGGTGCGGGGGAGTAGGGCTGGGCGGCGGGATCTGGCTCCTCGTCCAACACACAACCACGATCTGGCAGCAGTGAGGCGCGGCGTTCGAAGAGGCCGAGGAACTTGCCAGTGACGCTCTTCGTCTCCAAATCGGTGTCCGTGGAGATCACGGCAAATGCCGGACTTGCGGGCAGCACATCCTGTTCGAAAACGGGCTGGTCTTCCCGGCCAGCGACGAACGTCGCCGAGCACACCGCCTTGGCCGCCATGCCGGCGCCGTTGCTGGGCAGGTTTGTGTAAAGCAGTGCGCCCACAATCACCGCGAACAACACCACGACCACGCTGGCGATGGTGATCAGCGTGCGTTTCAACCAAGTGGGCATGACCTGCACCTCTCTCTACTTCCCTGGAGATGTGACTCGGGGTGGCACCAGCGCCGGTTCAGAACACCCGCACGCATACCGCCCCTCTCCGGCTGATACTAGCCAGCCACCTTGGATTTGGCCCGGCTCTTCGACCGGTCGTACGAACCCTGCGAGGCTGACGGAGTGGGACCATCTCGAGGGGTAGGCGGGCAGTTCGCTGGCCGCGTTGAGCATCACGCTGGGCATGGGTGACCGAGCCTCGCTCTACGCCGAAGGAGATCATGGCGTGCCGGGGATCGGCTCACCGGGCAGTTCGCTGGGCCGCAGCGAGGAGCGCGGTTCACGAACCAAGGCACCGGCCAAAGTCCCGGGTTCGTTAAAAGCGGTCCGGATCCCCCGCGCCGAATCTGGCAATCTCAGGCACCGAGGATGTCCAATCCACGACGGTGGTGGCCTCAGTTCCCACTTCCCCACCATCCACAATCACATCGACTTGGTCACCGAGTTCATCTTGGACCGCCCAACCTTCGGTGATCGGCAGCTCCTCGCCAGGCAGGATCAGCGTGCTAGACAGGATCGGTTGGCCGTACTCGCTCAGTAGCGCCAACGCCACACTCTGGTCGGGAATCCGCACGCCCACGGAATACTTCTTGGGATGCGCCATCTTCTTGGGCACCTCACGCGTGGCCGGAACGATGAACGTGTAGGGCCCCGGCGTCACGGACTTCATCGCTCGAAACACCTGGTTGTTTAGCCGCACATAGGCGCTGGCCTGCGCTAGAGAAGCACAGACCAGGGTGTAATGGTGAGATTTGTCCAGGTCGCGGATTTCACTGATCCGTTTGGCTCCCGTGCTGCTGTCCAACCGACAGCCAAGCGCGTAGCCGGAGTCGGTCGGGTAGGCGATCAATTCGTCGTTCTCGATTCGGCTCGCAACCTTGGCCAGCAGTCGCTGCTGCGGGTTGTCGGGATGCACCTCAACGTAAGCCACCATGGCAAGTACCTTTCTCTCGTGACGGTTCGTCGTACAGGGTTGTGGGCCGCGTTGTCCGGAAACTACCCACTGGTGCCGCCAGCCTGTTCAGCCCCATTTCCACCAGCCCCTTGCGCGCGACAGGCCGCGTTGCGGGCCGCGATCAACAGCCGATGGTACGAGTGCTCAACGAGCTCAATCACGAGATCGAATTCCGCTGCGGCCACCCGGTCGGTTTCGGTCCCCGCTGAGAACTCCTGAATCAGCCATGACCCATCCTGCTGCGTCACGAGCACACGAGAGTCGTCCGACGCAGTCAGAACCAGCTCACCGCCACGATCGGTGATCGTGGCAGCCGCCCGGGCCGGCTCGGCGAGGCTGCGTCGCAGCGCTATCAGATCGACGGGCACGCTTCTACTATCTCAGCTATCTTCTGCGATCCTGAGCACGCTCCTCGTGTCATCGGTGAGGTCCTGGCAGATGATCGGGTTGGTGGGTCACGTTCAGGGGATCGGTCGCGGCTTCATGTTCGAGTTCGTGGATGGATTCCGTGACACCGTTGCTTCGTTTCCAGCCGACTAGGGCAACGTCCGGCCATCCCATCCTCCGCATCAATCTTCCAGGTACGGAACATTGAGAATCGGATGATGACGTCCCCAGGAGGTGGGGTGGTGGTCGCGATCAGATTCGCTGAGAGGTCATTGACAGTCGATCTTTTTAGGTCAAGTCCGGCGACGAACATAGCCATGGGGACGGCGTTGAGGAGTTGGCGGACGAGTACGAGCGCCAGAATGATCAGGATCTGGGCAAGTGTGAGCCTGGCCAGACTCTGCCACACCTCGGCCCAATCGATGTCTTTGAGCACCAGCCAGAGCAGGTAGACAATGACAGCAACGGCCAAGATTTTGGGCAGAAGAACTAGGCGATTCTTCACCCCACCACCCCAATCCCCGTACAGAAAGGCACGTTGAACGTGATCCCAGAGCCAGGGCAGGTCACGCTTTGGTGACGACTTGCTGAGAGAATCAGCACACCTTGAGACACAGTCTCCCGTGCCATAATTAAAGGGACGGCCGCCTCACCCAACTCACCAACCCTGAGGCGCTGAGGCGCTGAGGAAAGGCAACCGACATGTCCCAAACTCCAGCACCCACTCCTAGCTCCGCCACTCCAGATCCCGAATCTGCTAGCGCACCCAAGCAGGGCGTGGGCTGGAAGGTCGCAACCGTCCTGTTGGCAATTACCACCATTCTGGCTTTGGGCTGGGGCATCGTCAGAGGTAACGACCTACAGGACCAGGTCGACACTCTAAACACAACGGTGGCCGAGCAGTCCCAGGCCAGCGAAACCGCATCACAGGTTTCCGACGCTCAGGTGGCAGATCTCGAGGCCCAAGTAGCGGCTCTCGAAGAGTCTCTGACCGAGTTGGAGAAACTCTCGGCGGCGACTTTGGACGCGGCCGCCACCGAGTACGCCAATCTCCAATCACAACTGCAGGCGACAGAGCAGGCAGTAGCCACACTGAAAACTGAGCAGGAAAACACTGAAGCGACTGCGTCTCAGATCAGTGAGGCCTACGCTGCAGCGCAGAAGGAACTCCTAGAGACGCAGAAGGCACTCAACGATGTCCTCACGGCCATCAGCCAGGACGAATCCACGAGCTAACCGGCCCCCACCCTCGGTAACCGGGACGACAACCGAAGCCGTCGGACCTCAGAGCGAGCGGGATGACCTGACTCCAACACCCTTTGGCACGTAACGCCTAGGGCGCTGCCGCAGACTACCCAACAGGTTCACCGGACCTCGAGCACCAGTGAGCCCTGCAAATGAGCCAAGCTGTTGGTCCAGGCTATCTGGGGACACAGCCCAGATAGCCCACGAATTCGGCCTAGGTATCGCAGGGGCAACGAGGCCGCCCGCCGGGAGCTTCGCCGAACCCCGGTTGATGAGACGACTTCGCAGAAGCTTGCGCTTCGATTCGAAAGGTGACACAGCGAGCAACAACTGGGATGGGCTGGATACCGTTGTTGCGTGAGTGACCGCGAACTAGCCAAAGCGCCGGCTGGGTCGCTGCCAATGAGCAGCAAGCCACTGGCTTACCAGGCCTTCCGCCGCATCATGTTTGCGCGGGTCATTTCCGGCGCAGGCTCCACCATGCAAGCAGTGGCAGCCGGTTGGCTGGTGCTCATGATGACCGGCAACCCCATGGACGTAGGCATCTTGGCGGCCCTGGGCCTAGCCCCCAGTCTCATCGGATCGCCAGTCGGCGGCGCGCTAGCCGATAGGTTTTGCCCGCGCAAACTGATCACGACCTTATCGATCATTCAGACAATCCCCGCCACCATCATGGCTGTCCTAGCTTTTACCGGCACGCTAACCGTGCCGCTGATCTTCATTCTGATCCTGGCCGGAGCGATTCCGGGGTCGATGAAGAAGCCGATCACATCGCTGGTGATCCCCTTTACCGTGCCAGAGTCCGTGCGACC
>JAHZKU010000070.1 GCA_022600255.1 Actinomycetes bacterium
GGCTCGGTCGGGAGTACTGAAGAGGTTCTGACCATCAAGGCCCGCGCGGAGAACGCCCGCCTACCAGCAACACTGGCCTCCTACGTGGCGGTCGACCTCTCGACTTTTGCCAACGGTCTGGCTCTGAACCTCGTGCCTGGAGTTGAACAAAAGGCCCTTGGCCCGATCAACAACATCCTGAACGGCGCGGTCGGACAGGTCTACTCCATCGCCAACGAGATTGGTGGTTTCGCCGGTGCCCTGGACACCCTCAATACCCAAGAGTTGAATCCGATCCTGAGTGACATCTCTGCGGTCCAGATTGATCCAAATGCGCTAGAGGCCAATCTGGAAGGTCTTTCCACTGGGGTCACTGACCTGGGTGGGTTGATGGAGGCAAACGCAGAGGCCCAGGAGAGACTGGCGTTGTTGTTCGTGGAACTTTCCGAAGTCCTCGACGCGGCTGGCAGCGAAGTGATTCCGCGACTGGGGCGGGCGCTACGAGCGCTGGGGCCAGACGCGACCCAGGCCGCCGAGGGCTTGCGGACTCTGAACAAGGTGTTGCGCAAACTCAATGCCGACAGGCTAACGCGGGATGTGAATACCATTGCACCGACCTGTGAGGCTGTGGGTAACACCAGCCAGTTCTACGGGTACCCGCCGCTGGAACTGAAGCTCCCGTTCCCCCTTCCTGCGGTGGAACTGTGGAAAGGCAGCAGGGGTCACAACTCGCTGAATACGGTGATCAAGGACAACACGCCCACCTTCGGATCCAAGCCGCCATGGGTGCGCGATCTGGAAACGCTGCAAACCCAACTGGATGCCCAGAGTACGGGCACGCTATTGCCAAGTTTGTTCTTCGGCGTGATTCCGACCCTAACCCCGGACTCTCCGTTGAATGACGTCCTGGAGGCGCCAGCCTGCAAGACGGTCTCAACGATCACTGAAGATGTGGTGATTCCGATTGCCAATCTGTGGAAACCCGCGGAAATGACCAAACTCGCCTTGGCTCTGGATGTGCTCGCAGGCATCGTCGAAAGCCCCGGTGCCGCAGAGTTGTTCAACCGCATCAGCGCCGGCTTGGAGGGTGCGGGTCGCTTGCTTAGCAACACCGCGTGTTCCCCCGAGGCCATCCTGAACGCCATCAACTCCGGCACGGGCATCGCGGGCATCTTCGAGAACTGCGGGGTGGCCCAACTCCTACAGTTCTTCAGCGTGGTGGATCGCTTGGTGGGAGACGGTCTCGTAGATCTAGGTGATCTTGTGGATGACCTCAAGGCGGACGTCCCCAAGATTGACGAGACCGTACAGGGCGTTGCCAGCGCCAGCTCGTCCTTGCAGACAACCCTGGACGCGTTACCGACCGAAGTGGCCGATGCTGCTAGAAAGATCGCAGACGTCGGCACGGACATCGGTGGCAAAGGGGCCTCGGCGCTGGGCAAGATCAGCGGTGGCGCGGAGGAACTCGACGCCATGTTGGTGGCCATGACCGAGCGCACGTTGAACGGCGACGGCACTCCCTATGGCGGTGCCACCGGGCCGGATACGCGGACCCTGTCGGCCTATCAACTCACCCAGACCGAAGCGGCCCCCGTCGAGACCCAATGGTTCACCAGTCTGGGCTTGGCGGTGGTCTTCTTAGCGATCGGGCTGGGGCTTGGCACTTGGCAATACCGACGGCGGCGCGGATGAACCTGACCAGCACAGAATCTAGGAGAAACTCATGAGAAGGACATTCCTAGTCGGATTGGCCGCAGCCATCATTGGTGGCATCGGCATCTGGCTCGGCACCCAGTTCGACATGAACTTCACCAATACCATCATGGGGGTGGGTGGCGGTGTCATCTTGGCGGTGGTGCCGGAACGATCTCCCCTGATGCGGCTGGTCGGATTCCTGATCGGATACGTTTTGGGCGCGTTCTTCACCGCCATGGTGCTGGGTTTGATTCCAGGAGGCACCACAACTGTAGGGTTGGCCGTTGCCTTCTTGATCATCTTTGTACCGATCGCGATCATTTCCGGACTAACCACCAATCGGATTCCGGCCTGGACAATGCTCCTAGGGGCCTTGGTTTTCACTGCAGGGTTCACATCCGGTGCGTTGGCAGAGCCCTGGACTGCGGCGGAGAAGTTCCCCGGCGCCTTCTTCTCGATTCTGGCGATGTCGGGGATTGGCTTCTTGACCGTCATTGTGGCCGAACTCGTGCCAGAGAAGAAGCGACCCAAAGCCGCCGAGGCTGCTTCGGATACCCCCGACCCCGACGCCGATCAACCGACGACTGAAACGTCGCAGTCTGACAACACGCCCGAGCCCGTCGCAGGTGGTACCCAATGAACATTTTGCCCAAGAAATCCGGTCAGAAGCGTCGGGCAGAGCCCAGCAAACACGCGCTGAAAATCGTCGCCGGGATTGGCACACTGTCGCTGATCGCCTTGACGGCTACCGCGATGACAGGTGGCAACACCGGTACGTCCGCGCCCGCCAGCGCCATCGCGGCCGCCAACGCCACGGTTGAGAGCAACGACAATGTCTCCAACGACTTCGCCGTCGATGTGGGCAAGACCCTAGCGATCACGACCGAGGCGGACGGATCCGCGACCGCGGCCGGTTTGTACGCGGCCACCAGCGTGGCCGGCGATGGCACGGACACGGTGGGCGTTCCAATGGGACCCAACCGGCCCGTGAACCTGAGTTCATTCGCGCCTCTTACCACCGAGGGTGAATCGATCATCTATGACATCAACAACAGCACCCCGCAGGTACAACAACTCGTGGCTGGTGGCGGGCAGTTCGCAGATGAACTACCGGTGGAACTTGAGATCGTCCTGACAGTCGACGGCGAGGAGGTGGATCCCAACACCGCCACCGACATTACCGGTGACGTGGAGTTGAGCTACAACCTCAAGAACAACACCGCCAAGGAAGAAACCATCACCTACACCGATGTGAACGGTGCCTCTCAGGAGATCACGACGACAATTGCGATTCCGTTCGCTGTCCACATCGATGTCACGTTCGGGACCGGCTGGGCCAACATATCGGCTCCGTTCGCGAACGCTGGCTTCTCGGCGGGTGTCACCCTCAGCGGCGATACCACGATGGCTCCGACCGCGGCCAACCCGGATCCGGATGGCTCCATGACGATGACCGCACGCGCGGAAGGGGCGAAACTCCCAGCGGCCGTGTTACGCGTGACACCGCAGAACACCGAGGGGTCTATTAGCTCGGCTGCCACGCCGTTGGCGAAAACCGGCGCTAGCCTCACCAACACGCTCGAGGGCAAGGCCCTTCCGCTTCTGTTGAAGACTCAGCAGGGTCTGGGGAACGCAGCCATACAGGTGGACAACCTTCTTGTGGAGAAGGTGAACCCGGTACTGAACTTGCTGTCGGAGATTCAGCTGAACCCGGACAACGTCAACCAACTCCTAGAAGAGGCTGGCACTACGGTCGGCGATCTTGGCGCGCTGTTGCTGGGCGCCAACTCTATCGCCGAGAACGGTGGCGTGCAGTTGGCAACTTTGCTGGCCGACGTGGTCTCTCCGGAGGCCGAAGCGGCCTTGATTGAGGTTTCTGAGGCGCTCGAGGCAGTGGGAACCGGCCTGGGCGAAGTGATTCCCATCGTGGAAGGCGCGGCTGCGGCATTGGAAGCGGCTGGCCCGATCCTGACCTTGACACCTGATGAGATCCTGCAGATCCAGACGGGTGACCCCAACATCACACTGGAGAGCGCAGTACGGGCCGCGGTCAACAGCCTGGGACTGCCGATCCCAACGCGCACGATCATGGCGTCGTTAGACCAGTTGTTCATCGATGCCACCGGCTTTGCCCTGATCTGTGGGGAAGCCACCCCGTGTCTTGGGGAGACCAGCATCGGGGGCATCCTGGACGCGATCGCCCTCAAGAAGCTCTCCACGACCTGTGAAACTGGGTTTGAAACAACCGCACTGTGGGCCGATCCTGCCTACGCAGCGGCGCTAGATACCGGAATCGCCGAACCGTCGACCAGCCCGGCAGACAAGGCCTTGCTCACGCGACTCAAGAACCTACTCAATGCCCAAGAGACTGCATTGGCCAGTGAGAACAAGGCAGCCTGCGTGCGTGCCGCGGAAGAGATCGAGAAGACACTGGAGGACCTCTTCGGTGAGTTGACCACCGTCGGCGAGGGTCTCGCTGATCTGGTGCCACTACTGACCAGCCTCGCTACAGGTGCGGAGAATGCGGGTCAAGGGCTCGCTGAGTTGGCAGCGCAGATGCCAGCTATTCGGGAGGCCTTAACACGAGGATGCGCGGCTACCTCACCACTGGAGGACCTGTCTGATTGCGGCCTCATCGAAGCCTTGACCATCACCAGTGCGGCCAACGCCGTGGGGGCTGCGGCCTTGCAGGGTGGAATCGCGGATCTGATCCTGACGATTGAGCCAGTCGTTGACGACCTGTTCGGCATCGTGAACCGGTTGGGTGACGCGGCCCCGCAGATCGAGCAGACGTTGGCCTTGATACCAACCCTGATCAGCCAGATCGCCTACGGAAACGTGGGCGCTTTCGTCGAGGGTGTTACCGACCTTGGCACTTTTGGCGCCAAGTTGACCAATGGCGCTGAGAAGGAAGTCGCTGTCAACGCAGCGATCGACAAGTACTTCGACGAAGGCGCGGGCTTCCCCTACGGCAAGGCCACGGGTAACGATGTGGCGACGTCGGCGGTGTACACCTTCGAGTTGGCAGCCCCGGCGAAAGCAACCGCATCAACGACCGCGCGGGCATTGTTCGCGCTGCTCCTACTATTGGTTGGTGCGGCCGGCGGCACCTGGGCTTACCGGCGCAGGATATCCGCCTGACACGGCTAGACGAACGAACCCCTCCGGCAATCGCGGGAGGGGTTCGTTCGTGCAGTGTGCCGGTGTTGCGCCATCGGATCTGGCCACCAGATGGACGGGGTGCTGCGCAAATATCCCAAGATGCAGGGCGCGCCGCGCGTGGGGGAGCGTGCGTCGCTGCCGCCGGGCTCGCGCGGTCTGCCACAATCAGAGGTGAAGTGGCGAATTGATGGGGGAGGGGCAATCTTGCAGGCAGAAGGCAACACGCGTGCCGGGGTTTTGGATGGCAAGGCGACCGCCAAGGAAGTCAAGAATGAGTTAGCGGAGCGCGTTGCGCGCTTGACTGCGCGGGGAAACACGCCTGGGTTGGCGACCGTTTTGGTGGGTAGTGATGCCGGCAGCGCCGCCTACGTCGCCGGCAAACATCGCGACTGCGCCGAGGTTGGCATCAACTCCATGCGGGTGGAACTGCCGGCAGACACGGATCAAGAAACCCTAGACGCCGCGATCGCGGACCTGAACACTAATCCCGAGTGCACCGGTTTTATCGTGCAACTGCCCCTGCCGGCGCATCTTGATGAGGGCCGGGCACTGGAGCTCATGGATCCGGCCAAGGATGCGGACGGATTGCACCCGATGAACCTAGGCCGGCTAGTGTTGGGGATTCCCGGCCCGCTTCCGTGTACGCCGCGGGGTGTCATCGAACTCCTGCGTCGCTATGAGGTGGAAATCGCGGGAGCGTCTGTCTGTGTCATCGGACGAGGTGTCACGGTGGGTCGCCCCATCGGCTTACTGTTGACGCGCCGCACTGAGAATGCGACTGTCACCCTCTGCCACACCGGAACGCGGGATCTGGCCAGCCACACCAGGCAGGCAGACATCGTGGTCGTGGCGGCCGGCGTGCCGGGCCTCCTGACTGGGGAGATGGTCAAACCCGGCGCCGCCGTTCTGGATGTCGGAATCACCCGGACGGACGCGGGCTTGGTTGGTGATGTAGCCGGTGATGTTGCCGGGGTTGCTGACTGGATCGCGCCGATGCCGGGCGGGGTAGGGCCGATGACCCGTGCCATGCTCCTGGCAAACGTGGTTGAGGCAGCCGAACGTGGTGTGGCTTGAGTAAGGCGAACGGCCGAGGTGGCCGCGACGGGATTGACCACGACAACGTCGTGCCCTTGGTGCCCCGCAAACAACCGGCCAGGTACGCGCCCCTGCTGCTGGTTTGTTGTGCCATGTTGGTCAGCCTGGCGTTGCTGCTCGTCGATTTCCGGTTGGGAGCGCTGGCGTTGGCGGCATCGGTGATTCTGGCACTGGTGTTGCGCACTGTGCTGCCACCGAGGCGGGCCGGGTTGTTAGTGGTGCGATCGCGAACGTTGGACATCACCGTCTTGGCCAGCATGGCCGTTGGGCTCTTGGTGCTGGCCATCATCGTGCCACCACCACCCGGGTGATCCCAGGTGGCAGGAGGCAACCGATGGCTGGGTATTGTTGAGTCATCACACACTACGCACCACATAAGGGGTAACGGATGTCTCGCTCAGGAAAAGTCACGGTCGTTGGTGCCGGATTCTATGGTTCCACCACTGCACAGCGACTCGCTGAGTACGACATCTTTGACGAGGTCGTCCTGACCGACGTGGTTGACGGCAAAGCGGAAGGCTTGGCCTTAGATCTCAATCAATCCCGCTCCGTTGAAGGTTTCGAGACCCGGGTCGTCGGCTCAACAACGGGCCCGGATGGGTCGGGATACGATGCGATCGAGGGTTCGGACATCGTCGTCATCACCGCTGGTTTGCCGCGCAAGCCCGGGATGAGCCGGATGGACTTGATCGAGACAAACGCCAAGATCATGCGGTCAGTGGCGGAGAACGTGGCCCAATACGCGCCCGATGCCGTTGTGATCAATGTGGCCAACCCCTTGGACGAGATGACCGCGTTGGCCCAGTTGGTGACTGGCTTCCCGAAGAACCGCATCATGGGGCAGGCCGGGATGCTCGACTCAGCCCGCTTTACCCATTTCGTGGCCGAGAAGCTCGAGGTTCCTGTTGGGGCCGTTCGGACGCTGACCCTAGGCTCGCACGGGGAAACGATGGTTCCGGTGCCATCCGCCTGTACTGTCAACGGCCAGCCACTGACGGACCTGCTCAGCATCACAGAGATTGAGGAACTCGTGGATCGCACCCGCAAGGGTGGGGCCGAGGTGGTGGCGTTGCTCAAGACTGGGTCGGCGTACTACGCGCCATCGGCAGCGGCCGCGCGCATGGCTAAAGCTGTCATCGAGGACAGCGGGGCCATCATGCCCGTCTGCGCTTGGGTGGCCGGCGAGCACGGCATCGACGGCGTCTACCTCGGGGTAGAGGCTGAGGTCGGTCGAGAGGGCGTGCGCCGCATTGTCGAGACAGGGCTGACTAGCGAGGAGTTGGCAGGACTGGTTGAGGCCGCTGAGGCTGTGCGCGCCAAACAAGCCGATGTGGTCGACCTCTAGAGCGGCAACTTCACTATTGGGCATCATTGTGGGCCGAGGGTTTCCCGCAAACTAGCCTTGGCCCTTTGTGAAAC
>JAHZKU010000071.1 GCA_022600255.1 Actinomycetes bacterium
CCGTCGAGTTGACCAATCCAGGTCAGAGTTGCGCGACGACCTGCTCAATCCGTACTTGATCCGGTGGCGGGCTATCCCAACAGCGCCCGTACAGCGCACCCCTCTCGATGAACGCTCACGGGGCTACCAAAACTCCAAGCTGATTAGACCGAACCCCGATCGCGCTGAGGATTAACCCGGCCGCCTGGAGCAACAACCACACGAATCTGCGCATCATCACCCCCCGCCTCCAACCGGCGACAACGGCAGGGACCACTGAATGGCCCAACGCAGGGCCTTCAAACGGAGCGAACCTTCGGCTAGTCCTGGCGGCGTAGGGAACGCGCGAGTTGGTCAATTAGCTCAGACGGCGCATCATCAAGCGGGTGCTGCCCAAGCACGTTGGCCGGGCTGGTGACTCCCCAGCCACCGATGGCCAACAGTTCCGGCAGGTTGCGACGGATGAAATAGGCCCAACACCCAACGACGGCCATCACACTGACAAGTACCACGATCACTGCCAACATCTCAGATCTCCCCAACTCGTCTGATCTACTAACCCGTTGCCCAACCCCGGTCTGGACCTGCCTAAACGGGAGCCAACCGCCCAAACCCAGCCGGTCTTGGCCGTTGTGCGGACCTGCGCCAGCACTGATCCGTTACCGACAGCCTCAGTGGCAATCGTTTCGATCACGTTACGGACCAGTTTCCGCGCGATCAAACTCAGCTAGGGACTCACAGATTGAGCGATCCCCGTGTCGCACCTCACAGCACCATCAGACCCGCTTCCTATCAGCCAACTCCGCGGCTACCGCAGTTTGATCGGTCAACTGAGATGGCGACTGGCTGATAAAGGGTTGGAATCTGACCTGGCTGCAGCCAGGTCACAGCGGACAGCACGGGGGCACATCCCGCCATGTTGGCTGACTCGGTGCTGAGGGCACTGGCGCGTCCGGAGTCGTGGCGATGAGCCAGACCAGCAGGAGAGTGCGAGGAGCGGGGCCCCGATGGAGCGTGCGCGCGAGCGGGAGATTGTCGGGGTATCGACGTATTCTGAATACTGTGAGTATGAGAAGGGGGCGACTCGGGGCTTGGCATCAGCCAGGCCCGAACTACCCCAGCCAGGTCCATGCGGCTGACGCCCGGGCGTCTGGAAAATCCGGGGCTGGCTCACAAGGTCCCGGTCGGCCCACTGAGCACCGGATTCGGATGGGCCGGCTGCTAGTGGGCGCAGTGCTGGCACTTGGGTTGGTGTTAACCGGTTGCGCCGCGGCGGACAACTCAAGTTCCTCAACTGCCCCGGTCACCCCAACCGCAGCAACCACCACTCCGTCCGATGCCCCCGCCAGCACACCCCCACAAACCGACCGAGATACCCCTAACCAGGCTGCCAAGCCCCCCAGTGCTGCGCTGAAGCCGCTATCGGCGGTGGACGGCGACACCGTGAAGTTGCCGAATGGACAATCGGTTCGGGTGATTGGGATTGACACACCCGAGCGCGGCGAGTGCGGCTACGGCGAAGCCACCGCGCTGACAGCGGCCACCATCGCTGAGGGCGCGGCTCTCAAGAAGGCCCCCGGCCACGAGAACACCGACCGCTACGATCGCTTGCTGCGGTACGTGGTCAACGCTAGCGGTACCGACCTAGGCACTCGGCTACTGAAGGCCGGACTGGCCACGGCGCGCTATGACTCCCGGGATGGCTATGACCGCCACCCCAACGAGGACAAATATCACAAGATTGATAATCGCACCCCGCACCAGTGCGGTAACACAGGCACAGCGGCCACCCCGCAACAAGGCGCCCGGAACAGCGGGAATGACAGTGGTGGCAGGGGCCAGAAGTGTGACCCGAACTATGGCGGGGTCTGCGTGCCTTTGTCAGATACTGATTTGGACTGTGGCGATCTCACTGGTGCCGTCACCATCAAGGGTTCGGACCCGCACGGCTTTGACGGGGATGGCGACGGTCGCGGCTGCGAGTAACCCTTACTTCGCCAGTAGAGCGCAGTGGCTAGGAGGTGGTCGGGAACGACATACTTCCGGCAAATCCATCTGCGCTGGCTTCAGTACCGCCGGCGGCGGTGTCAGCGAGCCCGAGTGGATAGATGTGCGGACGAATCCAAGGCTGACCGCGCACCCCTACTTGCTGTAGGTGATTGATGTCGTCAGTCATGCAGGCCTTCCATCGAACGGCTTGAGTAAACGGGGTAGCCGGGTGATTGCGCTGCGATCTGGTCACGATCATCCGTTGTCGGATGACTGCAGTTGCGGGGCCGTGCAACCGCAACCCACTCTCAGGAATTTTCCAGGTTCGCTGGCTAAGCTCGGGCACGGATTGCACAGACACAACGGCAGGCAGACAGGGCACTGATCACTGCGCCCAGGAGGACACCAGAAATGACGCGACAGATTCCCAGACAACGCCTGCGCGCAGTTCTCGTTACGGCCACGCTAGGTACGCTGATGCTGGCTGGCTGCACTGCTTCGGACAGTGCCGAGGTAGCCTCACTCGGTGAAGGTGCTGCGCAGCCAGCCGCGTCGGCGGAAAGTGCGCCCGCGGATGGCGGCCTGGCGTTTGCTCGGTGTATGCGGGACAACGGTGTGGACTTCCCCGATCCTGATCCCGAAGGTGGCTTTGGCCCCGGGCAACGCCCAGATCTCAACTTCGACAGTTCCGAAGTGCGTGCAGCGATGCAGGCATGCGAGTCGCTTCGGCCCGGTGGCGGACCACGTGATCGAACGTTCGACGCCGACGCGCAGGAGGCCGCTCTCGCGGTGGCCAGATGTATGCGGGAGTCCGGCTACGAGTTCCCCGATCCGCAGTTCGACGCCAATGGCAACCGAGCTGGCGGCAGCCCACGTGAGAATGATGTGAACATGCAAGACGCCGAAGTCCGCGAAGCGCTAGCGGCTTGCCGGGAATCGCTGGGATTGGAGGCTGGCGGGCCTGGCGGACGAAGAGGCCCCACCGCGGGCCCTGAAGACGGCTAGGCCCGATAGGCCCTGAATCGGTATCCCAGGAAGACCCATCACAACCACTCCCAATCGAGGAACGTTGGTTCGACCGCTTGAACCCGCCGTTGGATTCGGTCCCATTACTACTCATACCCCTCATTCTTGGAAGTACGCTTCGTTGACTTCGACGCCGCCGGCTTCGGCTTCGCCCACGGTGGCGCTCCGAGCTACGTCGCCAGTGACTTGTGGCGCCAGAACACGCCAGCGGGTCCAACCTCCCCACTGAGGATGCCCAGTCAGCCTGGCTCGCTCCGGCAACTGGTCCTGCTGGTCTGCCCTGTGAGATGGGTTCCAGTAATCAGCGGGCCCCGGAACTGGGGCTGTGGCAGTCCGCTGTTACGAGGGCACGGGGAAGTAGTAGCTGATCAGGTTCGTCACCGACCAGTCCTCACCGTCCGCCGTCTCGGTGACAGTGGTGTCCATCGAATAGGGAGAGCCCGGCTGGCTGTAGGAACCCCACCACGCATCCGTCTGATCAGTGGCAGGTACCCAGCTGCTCTGCCATCCCAAGGGCACGAAGAAGTCGTCCATGGTCGTATATGGAGGGGACGTGCCGAGGTCGTCTGCTGTACAGCCGATCCAGTTCAGTTGCCAGTGCCCGGGCTCCACGGATGTCGAGGTGAGGGGGCAGCCGTCGCTGTACTGCTGGTCGAAGTACTGCGCCGGGCTGGGAACCGGCAAGTTGCCGACCATTCCCGACACTGAGCTGTAGTCGAAGCCGGGGAGGTTCGTACTGATCGCGGAATCGTCCGAGCCGAGGTTGTAGTAGTTCGGCAGTACGGAATCTGCGGTCGCAGGCACTCCGGTGCTGGTGATCAGGTCGTAGAGGCTCGAGTCCTGATCAAAGACGTCCCAACCACAGACCTGATCTCCATACAGGGCATCAAAGTTGCCCTGTAGGCCGCCCGGCAGGTCGAAGTTCTCGTTGGTTCCCCAGTCCCCATCGAATGGCACCACACCGGTCGAAAGCATCATGGACGCCTTTTCCTGAGCTGCGGCCAACCACATCCGGTAGTTGATGTCCATCATGATCCAGGTCCAGTTGGTGCCGCTGGCGTCCAGCGAGTTGGCCCAGTTGGGGATGGGGATGGTGATCGTCTTGGTGGTGGTCGTCTGGCACTGGATGACCTGATCGATCGGGTTCTGGACGATCGAGTCGTTCCAATTGGCCACTAGGAACTGAGTCAAGGGTGATTGCGGCAGCGTGACAGTCACCTCCACGTTGTTCGTGGTGTCCGAACCGTCAGCCGCCTGGCCGAGTGTGGTGGAGGTCCCCTGGATGCTGGCAGTGACGTCCAGGTTGTCGTACCAGCTGCTGAGGAGGGCGTCGTAGCCGGTGGGCCAGCCGGCACCCGGCCAGTTGACGGTGTCGCCACTGATGGTCGGCGACGGGTTCTGCACGCCCCAGTCCTCCTGCCAGATGGTGCCGGATGCGGAGTCCCCCTCGTAGGTGAAGTTGTACAGGTAGTCGAAGTTCTCCTGCAATGTATTGGTGTA
>JAHZKU010000072.1 GCA_022600255.1 Actinomycetes bacterium
CCGAGGCTGATACTCGACCACCTCGGCTTGCTCGTAATCGGCATAGGTGATCACGATGTCCTTGTCACCCGGATGCACCAAGCGAGCGGCGGCGCCATTGTGGACATCGATAATGGGGCTCGCTTCGAGACGTACGCGATCGAAGGCCAGCCGGGGGAGGTCTGCCTCAATGGCGCCGCCGCTCGCTTGGTGCATCCGGGTGACAAGGTCATCGTGATCACCTATGCCGATTACGAGCAAGCCGAGGTGGTCGAGTATCAGCCTCGGGTCGTTCATGTTGATGATTTGAATCGTCCTGTCAGCGAAGATGTGGCACGTGAATTGCGCGGCGGGCCGTTGGCGGTTGCCACTTCTGGTGCACCAAGGCCGCTGCGAGGCTCTAGTATTCCTACGTGAGTACTGAAGATTCCGCAGCTCCAGACCAGCCTGCGGACGCTCCTGAAGAATTGACGGACGAAGAGGCTCGCGCGCACCTCGGCGTCAGCTCTGGCACAGGCCTTTCCAAGAAGCGCACCATCATTGGTGCCGTGGTGGCGATCGCCTTCCTCGCGATCGTGTTCTGGCGGGTGATCCCTCAGATCGGCGATTACTCCGGGGCGTGGGACACCATCACCGCGATGACTTGGTCAGACGTCACCATGCTGGTGATTGTCGTGATCATCTATCTGTTCATTTACGGTTGGCCATTCGTGGCGGCTGTTCCTGGCTTGAAGTACAAAAACGGCTTCATTGTGAACCAGTCCGCCTTCACCGTGTCCAATGGGATTCCTGGCGGCGGGGCCTTCGGCCTGGGGTTGCAGTATGCCCAGCTCACCTCGTACAAGACCACACCAACTGCGGCAACGGCCGGTATCGGCGCAACAGGTGTATGGAGCGTATTCATCACGCTAGGCCTACCCATCACTGGTATCGCGGGTCTTGCGCTTAGTGGTGACGACGCCAGCAACTACGCAACAGCGGCGGTTCTGGGCTTGGCGGCGCTGGCTCTCGTAGTGGGGCTCTTCGCGCTGATCCTGCGTTCGGAAAGCACTGCGACCAAGATTGGGCAATTCGGAGACAAGATCACCAACCCGATTCTGGCGAAATTCGGCCGTGGCTGGCGGGTTGATCTGACCAGCATGGTGTTGTCGTTACGGCACGACATTGTGAGCTTGGTCCGGCGGCGCTGGATTGTGATCACGGTGGCACAGATCGCAGTTTCCTGGAGCCAGTTCGCGATCCTATACGCGGCCCTAGTCGCCGTCACCGGTCACAATGGCACAGTTCCCCTGCTTGCGGCGTATGGGAGCTGGGCCATCAGTCAGATCGGCATTATGATCCCGATCACGCCGGGTGGGCTGGGGACCGTGGACGCGGTGTTGATCGGACTCTTAACCGCAGTCGGCGTCAGTGCGGCAGATGCTACTGCTGCCGCCTTGGTCTGGCGGGCAGCCTCTTACGTTCCCCAGATGGCCATTGGCCTGATCTGCATCTTCTACTGGCGATGGCAGGAGAGAAATCGGCGGCTAGCGGAGTCGGACGCCGGTGCCAACAGCCCAGCCCCGGTTAACCCGAGCGAGGGCGATGCCAACGAGAAATGATCTTGGGCGTGTCGATGGGTGAACTTGCGCCCGCGCACCCCTAGATTCACAGGCAAGAGCCCGATCGCTCGGTGAAGGGGAAGTCACCGGGTGATCGGGCTCATTCAAGAGGTGGTCCCTCGTGCCGCACACTCTGGCCTAGCAATCCTGACCTCACTGCATCTTGAGACGCCGCCCGGGGCAGCGCCGGTCTATCGCGGCGCTGCTCCCTTGAGCCCAAATCTGGGCCGAGCACTTCGCGCTGCCTCGTCCACAGGCCGGAATCCCGTCGCGAGCCTGCCCAGAATCTAGGTCAGAGTCTGGGTATGACTTCCACACCATGTCGGGCCGTGGCCAACGATGCTGCGGCACCACACCAGGTTCTGGCCGCGATTCCCGGATTGCTTGGCTTCCAACCGCAGGATTCGCTGGTTGTGGTCTTCTTCGATCCGACGAGCCACATCGTCATGACGGCACGACTGGACTGGTCCGACCTAGTAGCCGACGAGGACGGCACTGCAGCGCAGCTGGTGGGATATGCCTCCAGAGCGGAGGCCGAAGGCCTGGCCTTGATCGCAGCGGGCCCCACGCAGCATCCCCAGGAACAGGAGCGGCAGCTAGAACGACTGGCCTTCGCGATGGACCGTGCGGCACCCTACCAGCCGAGCGTCCTGTGGCGGGCTCACACACAAGCGGGGCGCTGGTGGTCGCCGGATTGTATTTGGACCTGTGGAACCCGGTCCCACGAATTGCTTGCGGTGTACGAGTCACCGCTGGCGTATTCGCTGGCGCTGAGCGGCCGGTTGGTCGCGCCGTCTCGCGATGCGGTCCTCGCCAGACTCTCGCCTGCCGGTGCGGTCGCGCGGCGTCGCGTGGCCGACTGCATGGCAGTGGCGCCTGTCGGCGTCTGCATGGATGAGGCGCTAGAACTGCTGCTTTTTTTGCGCGGGGAACTCACACCAGCAGACCTTGCTGAGATCATTCGGGCGTGTCACCAGATATCGGGGCGTGATGAGCTGCTACTTAGGTTCACGAGCTATGCCCGGTCCAAGCCGGAGGTCTGGCGGGAGGGCCTAGAGTCACTTGAGCCAGCGATGACGCACGCCCCGGATTCGCACCTGGCCGGTATCGCGACCGTGGTGGCATTTTTCCATTGGCAGAATGGCGACGGCCTGTTGGCATCTGCCGCGGTGGGGAAAGCCCTCGCGGCGGATCCTGGCTACCGATTGGCCGGCCTGCTCAGCGTTGCCCTGTCCGCAGGGCTGCCGCCAGGGCAGTGGGACGCCGGCGATCCGGACGGGCCTGGCGCGTCTGGTCTCGAACGCCTCTGATGTGCTCGGGCTAGCATGGTAGGTGTCTGACAAGGACAGCCTTAGACGCCACGAGAACGCGTCCGAAAGCAACGATGGAGGCCGGAGTGTCCCAACCGCTACAGCTAGCGATGGACGAACGCGCTGATGCCTTACTAAGCAATGATGCATTCGCTCTGTTGACTGGCATGCTGCTGGATCAACAGTTCCCGATGGAGCGCGCCTTTGCGGGCCCGTACCTGTTGGCCGAACGAATCGGAGACGGTTCGGTTCTGGATCCGGCCACCATCGTTGCGATGGACACCGACGACCTGGTGTCTCTGGCCAAAGGCCCGCCAGCGATCCATCGATACCCGCAAAGCATGGCCAAGCGCATCCAGCAGCTGGCGGAGGCCGTCGTCCGCGACTACAACGGCGACACCGCAGCGCTTTGGCGTCAGGCAAAAACCGGAGCGGAAGCACGCAAGGCGCTGCAGGCGCTGCCGGGATTCGGGGACATGAAGGCACGCATATTCCTCGCGCTCGTGGGTAAGCAGTTGCATGAGGGGCCCGACGGCTGGCAAGCAGCTTCGGCCCCCTACGGAGAGACTGGAACCACGATGTCCATCGCAGATGTGGTGGATCGGGAATCTTTGGATCGTGTCCGTAGTTATAAACAAGAGAAGAAGGCTGCCGCGAAAGCTGGCTGACCCGGCTATGTCGGGCAAATCGGTAGTTGAGTGCTACCGGGACCACCCGGGTTGACCCGGGGCGACAAACTTGCCGGGTAGCCGACCCAGTGGGTTGGGTCGACTAGGTAAGTAGAAGGTCCGGTTCCACTGGGTCATTGCTTGCTGGTACGTCTGCTTCGATGTGGCGGGGTTTGAGCCGGGACTGGCGCACAAAACCCACTCCCGACAGGGGTGGTTGGTGTAGCACTGGGTCAATCCGTGCCACAATGATCAAGGCGCTTCGGCGCCCCGAGCCCGTCCGAGTCATTCGATTGACTTGACACGGGCCGTTCGTATTCCGCCGCTAGGAGGCATGTTGGCTACCAAGACCGCCACCGCAACAACCGAATCTACGTCGGACGCAGAGGCGAGCGCGGGGAAAGCCGCGGCGAAGAAGACTGCGGCTAAGAAGGCGCCCGCCAAGAAAGCGGCCGCCAAGAAAGTCGCCGCCAAGAAAGCGCCAGCAAAGAAAGCCGCGGCAAAGAAACCTGCCACCAAGAAGGCCGCG
>JAHZKU010000073.1 GCA_022600255.1 Actinomycetes bacterium
CCCAAAAGACCGCATCAGTGGCAATGGTCGCCCAGCGCACCGCGACGGCCACCACGACAGCATCGACGGTAAGAGATGAGTGCCGGATCATCGGTTCGCCGGCCACTTACCAGTGCGCGGTGGACCTCACCCGCGGCCAGTGGACCGTCACAACGACGGCATACGACGCGGCGAAGAAGATCCTTGCCCGGCAGATCGAGACGGTCACCATTGCGCCACCGTTCGGGGACCCCTCGGTGGGTGGCTCCGCCCGCGTTGAGTGCGAACGCCGCTCAGGTTTCAACAGCCTCCACTTCATCTGCGTTGCCGAGGGCACCAAGATCCGGCAGCCCGCGCTCTACCAACTGCGGGCAAATCTCTCCGGATCCTCAACGAAGGTGATCGGGGCGTGCAGGTGGGATAGCACCGAGGTCTGGCAGTGCCGCGCCTTCCCGCGCAACGCCCGGGGCAATTGGCGCCTTACCTTCCAGGCGGTTGATGAGGGCGGCGTGCTCGCGCAGGGCGCAGTCACGCTGAAGATCCCGGGCCCGAAGCAGGAGTGGTCGCAGGGGTAGCGCCTCCGCGGCTTGACGAACTCCTGCGAGCTATGCGACGCTAAAAACATGGCCCACTACCGTCCCTTCCAGACCTTGGTGTGCACGCTGGTTGCCGTGGCCGCCGCCTTCCTGATGCCATCTGGCGCTGCCGGATTCTCCAATGCTGGGCACATCGAGTCGTTTGCTCGCTGGAGTGGAGGACCAACGGGCGCAGGCGGTGTCGACGACTACCGCTACAGGCTCTCGAACACTGGCGCTTGCGTCAGGCCAGACAACGAGAGCATTTCCGATCCCCGTACGGAGGGATCGTTCGACGCCAATCTCTACAACACTCGGAGGTGCTGGCTCGGCCGAGGTAGGGGTGACCTCGCCAACGTCTGGGACAACACGATCAAGATCAAATGGAAGGCAGAAGGAAAAGCGTCATGCGAGGACGTTACGCACATCCAGTTCTCAAGAGACAACAGTGGATCTTCTGGCTACGTTGACGTCAGGCCTACTACCTGGCCCGCAAACGATTGCGCAAATCTCTTGACCAACTTTCTGATTCCGATCAAGACGTGTGACGGAGGCCGGGACTGTCAAGCGGGGCAGGGCAACCCCATGACAGCGGACAAATCGATTGTGAGGCTCATCGGCAAGTCAAGCGGCACCGCCAAGCCCATCTACCTGGGCGAGTGGGACTTCTCCACCGAGGCGGATCCTGCACCGCCCTCTGCCCCAGGCAAGCCAAGCGCGACCGCGAAGGGTGGGGACGACATCGCCACCGTCACGATCACGCCTGGGTCGCCTCAGGGCGACAGGTACGTCGCCTCCGTACCACTTGACCAGACCAACAGAGCGTATTGCACCGTCAACCAGAAGACAGGCGGTAGTTGTATCCTCGACGGCCTCGCAAATGGACAGACCTACTCCGGCCAAGTCGTTGCCCAAACCGAGGACGGCCAAGGTGGGTGGATCGATTCCGAGGCGGGGTCCTTCAGCGTGCGCCCGCTTCCAAATCCACCGCCTAAGCCAACAATCCATTCGCTGATCGCAGGCGATGGGTCTGTCGAAGCCAAGGTCTATGGGGATGACGGCACGGCGGCCAGGTTTGAGGTCTCGGGACAGCAGGACGGGTACAAGGCGTTGGTCAACTGCACCATCCCTGATGCTCCGCTCTCCAGCGAGACAGATCCGAAGGGGTGCACCCTCACAGGTCTCACCAACTTTCGCGAGACCTTTGTGAATGCGTTCGCAGTGGATGAATTTGGTCAGAAATCAGCACTGGCGGATACCGCTATGGCTATTCCACACCCGCCATTCCCCGGGGCCGCGTCCACAAAATGCAATCAGCTCACGCGCAACTGCACGACAACGGGCCGACTTCCCGGGGGCGCTGATACCGCACAACAGAGCATCCGCGGGGTCAAGACACTTGTGCCCGCCCCACCTTTCCCCGGCACATGCACGAAGGAGTCGGTACAGAGCGGCCTGACGCCGTTCGTGTGCTCCTCGACGCTCCCCTCCTACGGGCAATGGATGTTCACCACATCAGCTGTCGGTACTGCGGGCCCGGTCCAAAAGCAGGAGCTCATCACGATCAACCCCCCGTCTTTTGAGGGCCGCGACGGCTCGATCACCGTCACGTGTGATGACACAACGCGCACCTGCACAACCGAGGGGACCCGCCCGAGTGGGACGACTGGCGTGGTCCAGCGCGCGTCGGCTTTTGACGAGCTCACCCAGACGAATGGCAAGCCCAATCGCACCGCGCAGTGCAGCTACCCGACTCCGACCTCGTACCGGTGCGTGATCAATCTCGACTACGGCAAGTGGGATCTTTCGACCCAGGCGAAGAAGGGTGACACTCTCCTCTCCGAGGATGTGCGCACTGTCGTGATCAACGCACCGGAGTTCGGCAACAAGCCGGGCGGCGGGTCGGCTCTTCCGGGTGCAGGAGGCTCGTATGCGTTCAGCTGCGCCCCGTGGGATGGAAACTCTCAGGCATGCCGTGCCGAGGGCCGCACGCCCCAAAAGACCGCATCAGTGGCAATGGTCGCCCAGCGCACCGCGACGGCCACCACGACATCATCGACGGTAAGAGATGAGTGCCGGATCATCGGTTCGCCGGCCACCTACCAGTGCGCGGTGGACCTCACCCGCGGTCAGTGGACGGTCACAACGACGGCATACGACGCGGCGAAGAAGATCGTGGCCCGGCAGATCGAGACGGTCACCATTGCCCCACCGTTCGGAGACCCATCGGTGGGTGGCTCCGCCCGCGTTGAGTGCGAGAGGCGCTCAGGTTTCAGCAGCCTCCACTTCATCTGCGTTGCCGAGGGCACCAAGATCCGGCAGCCCGCGCTCTACCAACTGCGGGCAAATCTCTCC
>JAHZKU010000074.1 GCA_022600255.1 Actinomycetes bacterium
GCGTCTGCCTTTGCCTTGGCGTCTGCCTTTGCCTTGGCGTCTGCCTTTGCCTTGGCGTCTGCCTTTGCCTTGGCGTCTGCCTTTGCCTTGGCGTCTGCCTTTGCCTTGGCGTCTGCCTTTGCCTCCGGAACTCGCACCACCGCTGCGTCGGAGGTTTGGGCGTCGCTTGCCGAATCCGGAGCCGAATCGCCACTGCGGAGGTCGCTAAGCCGGTGCTTAGCCTCGTCCAAGGCTCCCCGAACTCGCTTGGTCAAAAACCCTGTTTTCATCGTTCTCCGTTCAACGCGTGGCGCACGCGTAGAGTATCCTCCGGGGCACGCTGCGGATTGCAGTACCCTTGAGAAGCGGGCGAGCCCATCAGCAGCCCAGCCCTCACGCCAGTGCAGACGCTGGCCAAGAACGCGCTTAACGCGCGGTCGCCCACTTCCGGCGCGACGCCTCCAGAATACGCAAGGAGCCCCATGTACCGCGATGTGCCCGCTCGCATCGACGACGCCGCCGCGATGGAGGCCGAGGTCGCCCGTTTCTGGGACACGAACGACATATTCCGCAAATCGTTGGACCAAACCAAGTCGGGGCCCTCCTGGTCGTTCTACGAAGGCCCGCCGACCGCCAATGGCACCCCAGGCACTCACCACGTCGAGGCACGCGTGTTCAAGGATCTGATTCCGCGACACCGCACCATGAAGGGCTACCACGTCCCCCGAAAGGCCGGCTGGGACTGTCACGGGCTTCCCGTCGAACTGGCGGTCGAGAAGGCGCTGGGCTTTAGTGGCAAACAGGACATCGAGGCCTACGGCGTCGCAGCGTTCAACGAGGCCTGCCGTGAATCTGTCCTAGGCCATGTGGACGAGTTCGAATTGATGACCCAGCGCATGGGCTACTGGGTAGATACCAAGGCCGCCTACTGGACCATGGACTCGCAATACATCGAGTCCGTCTGGTGGTCACTGAAGCAAATCTTCGAACGTGGCCTGCTGGTGCAGGATCATCGAGTGAGTCCGTACTGCCCACGCTGCGGCACCGGGTTGTCCGACCACGAGTTGGCGCAGGGCTACGAGGACATCGTTGACGAATCCGTGTTTGTCCGGTTTCCCGTGACTGACGCGAACTGGCTGTCCAAGTACGGACCCACCAACCTGCTGGTCTGGACGACAACACCTTGGACGCTGGTCTCCAACACGGCCGTCGCGATTCAGCCCAAGGCGACATACCTGGTGGCTCGCGCCGACGACGAGACTGTTGTGGTGGCCGAGTCGCTCGCGGACCGAATCATGGCCGACGGCTATGAAGTGGTGGCGAGCCTGCCAGGTGCGGATTTGGAACGGTTGACTTACTCGCCACCTTTCGATCTGGTGGAAATCCCCGACGCATACTACGTGATTCTGGGTGACTACGTGACCACTGATGACGGCACCGGGTTGGTCCACATCGCCCCCGCCTTCGGTGCCGACGACCTGGCCGTTTCGAAGGCCTATAGCCTGCCGGTCATCAATCCAGTGCAAGCAAACGGCTTGTTCAATGACGGTGTGCCGCTGGTGGGTGGCGAGTTCTTCAAGGACGCTGACACCAAACTGGTGGCAGATCTGGCCGATCGCGGGCTCCTGTTCGCGCACGTGCCCTATGAGCATTCCTATCCGCACTGCTGGCGCTGCCACACGCCACTGATCTACTACGCGCAACCCTCCTGGTACATCCGCACCACCGCACAGAAGACGGAACTACTAGAACAGAATGCCGCGACCAACTGGTTTCCACCATCGATCAAGAACGGCCGATTCGGTGATTGGCTGAACAACAACATCGACTGGGCCCTGTCGCGAAATCGATATTGGGGCACGCCGTTGCCGATCTGGCGCTGCGAGAACGAACACCTGACCCCGATTGGATCACTCGCGGAGTTGGGGGAGCTGGCTGGCCGGGATTTGACCGAGTTGGACCCCCATCGGCCCTTCGTGGACGAGGTGACGTTCGAGTGCCCACAATGTGATCTGCTCGCAGTGCGTGTGCCGGAGGTGATTGACTGCTGGTACGACTCTGGCGCGATGCCCTTTGCGCAGTGGGGGTACCCCCATCGTGGCGTTGCTGAGTTCGATGCCACCTACCCTGCTGACTTTATTGCAGAGGCGATCGACCAGACTCGCGGCTGGTTCTACACCCTGATGGCGGTAGGGACCTTAGTCTTCGGCGAATCCGCCTACAAGAACGTGTTGTGCCTTGGCCACATTCTTGATGAAGACGGTCGCAAGATGAGCAAACACCTGGGCAATGTCTTAGACCCAATCCAGTTGATGGATGAACACGGTGCGGATGCCTTGCGTTGGTTCATGGCCGCGAGTGGTTCGCCGTGGCAGTCGCGACGTGTGGGTCACAACGCCATTGCCGAAGTCTGGCGTAAGACGCTGATGACCTACTGGAGCACCGTCTCATTCCAAGCGCTCTACGCAAAGGCTGCGGATTGGGACTACCTCTCGACGCAACCGGACCCAGTAGCCGAACGACCCGTCATGGACCGATGGGCGCTGGCCGTAGCCAACGCACTGGTCGACGATGTGGATCAAGCGCTGGAAACCTTTGACACCCAACGTGCGGGGCAACTGCTCGCCAGCTTCATTGAGGATCTCTCGAACTGGTATGTGCGGCGCTCCCGACGGCGATTCTGGGACGGTGACACGAACGCGCTCGCGACACTACATGAATGCTTGCAGATGCTCACACTCGCCTTGGCGCCGCTGGTTCCCTTCATTACCGAACGCGTCTGGCAGGACCTGTTCACCCAAACGAGTGGCATTGAATCGGTACACCTAGCCGCCTGGCCGCAGTCCGATCAGGCGGCCCGCGACGACGACCTCATCTCAGCAATGCGGGTAGTCCGCAAGGTCGTGGAACTGGGCAGGACGGCGCGCGCCGACTCCGGTGTCGGGGTGCGCCAGCCGCTGCGTGCGGCTCTTGTGGCCGCCCCGGGCTGGGACACAATCTCGCCCGAACTGCGCGACCAGGTTGCCGCCGAACTCAACTGCACCACCCTGGAAGATCTCTCAGACGCGGCCGAGGATTTGGTTGAGTCGACGGTGAAACCCAACTTCCGGGCGCTGGGCGCCCGATTCGGCAAAGACACTCCCAAGGTGGCCAAGGCGCTCACTGCGTTACCAGCGCAGCAGGTCGTCGCGGATCTGCGTTCCAAGGGGTTGGTAATGCTGCAGGTTTCCGATGTTGGCGAGGTGCACCTTGATCCATCCGATGCGATTGTCACTGAAACCCCCCGCGAGGGCTGGTCAGTAGCGGCCAGTGAGGGCTTCAGCGTGGCCCTTGACTTGGAGTTGACGCCCGAGCTGGAACGGGCCGGGCTCGCCCGGTATGTCGTACGGATCATCCAAGAGGCGCGCAAGAATGCCGGACTGGATGTGAGCGACCGGATCGTGCTGCGTTGGTCGGCAGAGTCGGAGCACAGCCGGTTGGCAATCACAGAGCACGCGGGTGCCATCAGCACAGAAGTCCTAGCGATCGAGATGATCGAAGACCCAGATGACAGCAGCGCCGTACGCCCAGGCGGGGCGGACTTCGCCGTCAGCGTGACCAAAGCCCAGCACGCAAGTTAGCCGACCAGCTTCGTAGTTTCGCGTTCACTAAACACCCCTTGCGAATCCTGGAACGCTGCCAGACTGTCTAGATGTTCCGAATCCGGCGGCTCATAAGTGTGGTCGCCGTGATCCTTTTTGCGGGTGCTGGCGTTGCCGTTGCGCAATCGGAATCCAGTTCCGAACTCCTGCTGGCGATCGAACCCAGTGTCGCGGGCGCCACTTCGGTCAGCGGTGCCGTGGGTTTTGGGGCCCTACCCGGTCAGCCAGGGCACATCGCCCCCGCCCCACCTGGAACGCTGGACGGTGGTTTCGGGGACGCTGGCGTTGGAGAAATCCCAGTGCCTGGCGGATCGGCGCAGTTGCTGGCGATGGCCACCGACGCCACCGGTCGAACGCTCCTAGTCGGTACCTCAGCAAGCGACCAGGCGGAACTAGCGCGACTAACCAGTGCCGGCGTCATAGACACGTCGTTCGGGGGTGGTGCTGTCAGCTTGCCGACGGGCCTGTTCCCGGTGGACCTCGCCGTGACCCCGCAAGGCAACATCCTTGTGGCCGTCGTATCGCCGAGTGGCACATTCGGGCTTGTCCAATACACAACTACGGGTGCCCTGGATACGAGTTTCGGCGAGGAAGGCACCACTGGATTCCCTTCTGTTCAGTCGCTCGGGGGTGCCATGTCCGTGGATTCGCAGGGTCGGATCGTTCTTTTCATCAACTACGAGACTGCTGACGCCGCTGCCACGACAGGGGTGTCCTGGAATCTACGCCTCCTTCCTACCGGATCTGTCGATGCCGACTATCCGCAACGGGTCCTGAGCAGCGCGGCTTTCTCTCTGGCGGTTCGTGATTCCGAAACCCAACCTGACGACTCCGTCGCATTCACCGGAACGGGAACCCCGGATGTGGGTCAGTCCGCTTTCGTGATCGGTCGCCTGCTGGGATCCGGGCAATGGGACCCAGAGTTCGGCACCCCCAATCCCGGCTACTACACCGACGCCACGCAGCCGACCGTCAACTTCTCCGGTGCCGCCATTACAGTCCAGGCTGATGGCAAGTATCTCGTGGTCGGGGACCTGTCCGACTCCTCGGCCATGACCAACTCCGGGTTCATCAGCAGGACCAACAGCGATGGCTCACCCGACCTCCCATTCGGCGCTCCCGCAGACGATCCCAACGAGGGGCTAGGAGCGATCAAGGTGGTGTTTGGCGACCTCACCGGACTCCAAGACGTCGCAGTCCAGGCTAACGGGAAGATTCTGGCTGTGGGCTTCGCGCAGACTGCTGAGCTCACCAACGCCCTGACGATGCGGCTGAGCGCAACGGGACGCTACGATCCAACGTTTGGAGATATCACCGCCCAGAACCATCTCCCAGGGGAAGTCAACGGCGCAGTGTTCGGCCCCATCGCCGGTCGGAACGTCGCGGTGCAGGTGAACCGGGACGGCCGGTTCCGAGTCGGGGGATCCTCGCTGGATGACGACGCCTTGTGGGCACTGCAGTACAACGCTAGTGGCGTGGAATCGGTGACCGTCGATGCTCAGCTCGTCATCCCCAGCGATCCGCAGGCTCAAGACATCAGCAGCCAGAAAAGCGGGACGACAGCTTCTGGCCGCGAAGCGGTGTCCGTGCCCGCTGAGGTAGGCAGTGATGGTCGCTGGCTGGCGCAACTTGGCGGCCCGCTGGCTCCGGAGCCGGTAGAGGTGACCGCCGTTACAGACGATGGCAGCATCACATCAGCCACGATGACCCCCTCCCCTAGTCCGAGCAGCAGTCCGACTCCGACTCCGACTCCGACTCCGACTCCGACATCACCGTCGAACACCCCGAGCCCATCCGCGCCAACAGCCACCGGTTTCCCGTCGATGAGCCCCACCCAGGGCAGACCCGCCACCTCGGCCAGCACAGAACAAGCAACGCCCGCCGCCACGGGCGTCGCCGTGGCGTGGCTGGTCGCAGCCGGGCTCGGCCTGCTCTTTGCTGGGACGGCGGCCAGAACCTGGTTCACGCTTCGTAACAGGCAGGGTCGGCATCAGGAGAAGCGTTGAGGCACGTAGGCTGACGGTCCGCTGGGCTTCCGCCATGACCTGTTTGGAAAGGCAGCATCTTCTTCTCCCCTTTGACTGGCGAGCCTGCGACGACGACGTGCTGGAGTTGATCGAGGACCTTGAGCAAGAGACGTTGGGGGTTGTCAATGCTGGCCTGATTGAGCGCCTCGACGGGAGATTCTTGAGCTACGAGGTCCCTGCTGAGGGTCAGTTCTACGGCGCAGGCGGAGGCGGAGGCGGGAAAATCGAGTGCGCGCGACGCAAGGAGATCAAGTCTCAGTTCAGGCATGGCCACGGCACTGGCGGCCCTGGACACGCAAGCCTGCCGACCCAAGCCCTGCACCCAGACTCGCCCGCTGTGACAAGTTTGCCAGGCAGCGCTGTCGGAGGTGTCTGGCATTATCGAACACATGTTCGATCGAATGCGCGAGTCCCAACTCCCCTACCAAGCAGCCCAAACCACTGCTCCCCGCGCACCGGAAACCACGGAGACTCGCTCTCGTCAAACCACCGACCTACACGCGCCCCGTACCACCCATCTGGGCGCGCCCCACAACCCTAATGTCGGCACATCCCCTCGCTCACGAGCAGGGGGCAAGAATGGACCCGGCCCCTCGCAGACAATCGTGTCGGGGCCGTCAGCCACTCCAACATCGTTCCCCGCGTCCGTGCAGGCCTATGAGCAGGCCCACTGGCCCCCACATCGACCCGCGCGGCACGTTAGGGAGTTCTGGCTAATGATGCGCCCCGCTTGGGTTGATCCCAGTTGGTACGGCATGAATCTGGCTCCTTGGGCTATCACCCTCATCGGCTTGCGGACTGGAGCACCGCTGCTAGAGAACCTGACAAAGGCACCTGTTGGCCACTGCACCAGCGATCACCGCGATTCGGCCAGGCTAGGGCCAGTGCGCGGTCGACACGTCGGGCTGCCGTGCGAGTGTCTCCTAGTGGCGGCCGCCGCTTGGGAGGCCTGCGCTCAATGGCAACACGCGACTGGGGTACGCCGCGCTACGGCCTTGATGGGCCAGCAGGCCGTCCTCGCCACGCCTGAAGGAACGGTGGCGGTGATTGATGCTGAGCTAGGCGGCGTGAGCGATCCGGCCCGTGAGGAACTCGCGATCGTGACCCGCGCCAGCCCACACTCCATCACCAATCGGATCGGGGTGGCGCGAGAACTAGCCGAGCACCCCGAACTGCTCGATTTGGCCGAGCACGGCGCCTGCGCGTTCTGGGTGGTCCGCGCGGCGATCGCGGACGTGCGGCACTACCCCCTACCAGAGGCACAACGCATCACCCAGACACTGGCCGATCGGGTGAATCGGCGCTTGCGGACAGACTTGATTCCTTGGGATGCCGCAGATATCCGACGTCTCACCAAGCGACTCGTGTTGTCGCTGGCTCCCAAGATCCGTCACAAAGCCAGACAGGCCGCGAAGTGCTCGCGCGGGGTCAAGCTGTTGCCCGGGGAGAATGGCATGGCCACCCTCATCGCCGACCTGGAGCATACAAAGGCTCATCGCATCTTCCGCCGACTCACTGCTGTTGCCGGCTCACTGGACGCGCAGGGTGATGCAAGAAGTCTTGATCAGAAACGTGCTGACGTGTTGGCCGACCAACTCATCCACACCCCGTACGCCGCGCGGGCTGGCAACAACCACGTTGGCGGCACCAACGGAAGCAACCCCAGGCCGAGCAGCGGCAACGACCCAGACCCTTACCGCGGGACCACGGATAACAACCCCGGACCTCGCAACGGCACCACCCACAGCGACCCGGCACCTTGCAGCGCCGCCAACGACAGCAACCCCAGGCCGAGCAGCGGCAACGACCCAGACCCTTACCGCGGGACCACGGATAACAACCCTGGACCTTGCAACGGCAGCACCCACGGCAGCTGCTCGAGCGAGGCCGATACTGCCGGGACTGCAAACGACACCGCTAGCACGACCGGTTCTCAGATCCCTTGCTACACCGAGGTCCCCAGCAGTCACTCCGGCGCCACTCCCGTTGCAAGCACGGCCAGCACCCCAAACACCACCGACCCAGCCGGCGCCGCCAGCACCCCAAACACCACCGACCCAGCTGGGACCACGCGTCCCGCGCCTACCGATTGCACCTGCGCGCGCAATCCGGACGCCGCTGCCAATCGCTTGCCAAGCTCGGCGGCGCAACCAGCCTCGCCAGCGGCGACAACGGAGGTTCAGGTGGTCGTCAGTCTTGCCACGTTGCTGGCCCTAGATGACGCGCCGGGTGAGCTCGCAGGCGTGGGCCCAATTCCAGCCGAGACTGCCCGCGAGCTTGCGGCCGACGGGCAGTGGCGCGCGTGGGTGACAGACGCGACCGGAGCCGTGACCGCTACTGGAGTCAATCGGTACCGACCCACCGCCGCACTGGCTCGACTGGTCCGAGCGCGGGAACCTTACTGCCGCATGCCCGGCTGCCAAGTGGCGGCCACCCGGTGCGACCTCGATCACACGCAACCGTGGCCGCAGGGAGCCACGACGGCTGAGAATCTGGGACCCCTCTGCCGCCGCCATCACAACCTGAAGACCCACCACGGTTGGAGCCTCGCCAACCAGGGACAGACCCCACCGAGTGGCGAATTCGAGTCGGGTAACCCCAGGGCCAATCCCGCACCCGAATCCCCGCCAGACCGAAACGCAGAAACCCCGACCAGCACACCCGCACCCGAACCCCCGACGAAGCGAAAGCCAGAAACCTCGCGCAACACCAATCCGCGGGCGGGGGCGGGTCCAGCCAAGCTGGTGTGGATTTGGACAACCCCTACCGGCAAAACGCTGCGGCAGAGTCAGGAGCCAGCGTTGCACCGCCCGTAAGCCCCGGTCGGGGTGGCAGCTGCCGACTGGCATCCTGGCAGGCTAGGCCAAGCTTGCCGCGAGGTTGTTCAGGACCCCCATCAGGATCGCGATACCCAAGATCAGGACAAGAAAGGAGAGATCCAATGAGACTTGACCCAGCTTCAGCGGGGGGATAAACCGGCGCAAGAAGTTGATTGGCGGATCGGTAGCCGTGTAGATGACCTCGGCGACGATCAGGATTGGCCCAGAAGGCTCCCAGTTACGGGAGAAAACCTGCACCCAGTCGAAGATTAGGCGACCGATCAGCACCAGCATGTACAACCAAAGGATGGTTGCCAAGAGGCTCAGGATTGTGGACAAGGTGAATCAACTCTGGTTGAAGAACCCATCACGCGCCTGTTGCACGGCTGGGGCATCCCGCACGTCAACATTGGCGGGTGATAGCAGGAAGACCTTCTTGGTCACGCGCTCCAAGGAACCGCGCATTGCGAAAACCAACCCGGCGGCGAAGTCCACGATGCGCTTGGCGTCCGTGTCATCCATCTCAGAGAGATTCATGATGACCGGCGAACCAGCGCGGAACTCTTCCCCGATGCGGCGGGCCTCGTTGTAGGAGCGGGGGTGGATGGTGTGAATTGAGTAGGGATCGACTCCCGGCTGCGCTACCGGCTCAGAAACGGCCGTTGCCACCGAACCGCTCGGGCGAGAAGGCGAACGGACATCCACCGACTGCGCCTCGGCGGTCGCTGGCGAGGGCGCACTCGACAAGGTGGCGCGTCGCTGGGACTCATAGTTGCCGGCCCCCGACGTACCTGCTGAGGTGGCGGCCACCGGGCTGCCGGTTTGGTCGTAGCCGTCGTAGCCGGGTTCATCTTCGACAAGCCCTAGGTAGACGCCTAGCCGCTTCATTGCTGTGGCCATTATTCCGCTCCTCGTATGGGGAAGTGAGGTGCCCTACATCTGACGATACGTTCGTACGTATCAAGGGCGAGATTACCTGACATAGTTACGCTCCCCGAGTACCGCACCGCCAACACGCACGTGTGTCGCGCCTGCAGCGATGGCATCTTCGAGGTCCGCACTCATTCCGGCAGACAGGTACGCTGCTTCCGGAAACTCTTCAACGATGGTAGATCGGAGGTCTACCAGCCTCGCAAACGCCTCGGCCGGGAGTTCGCCGAGGGGCGCTACCGCCATGAGGCCGACCAGATCTAGGTGCTCCGCTTCCCGCAGCAGCCCGCAGATGTCTAGCGCCAGCGCCAAGTCGGCCCCGCCACGACCCTGCGCATCATCGCCAGCCTTGGCCAGTGACACCTGCACAAAACAGCCAAGGCGGCGGCCAGCGCGACCCGCCCCCCGATTTAAGGCTGCCACAAGCTCAGGTCGATCCACTGAGTGAACAAAATCGGCGTAACTCGCCACCGAGTTCGCCTTCTTGCGCTGCAACTGGCCGATGAAATGCCACACAAGATCATCTGGGGAGAAACCGGCGGCCTTCTCTTTGCCCTCTTGATCTCGGTTTTCCCCGAAGTTGCGTACGCCGAGGGAATACAGGGATTCCACATCGGTGATTGGCCAGGTCTTGGTCACGATGATTTTGGTGATGGACTCTGGGTCTCGATCGGAATCCTGACAAGCCGCCGCGATGCGCTGGTCCAATAGCTCGAGGTGTTTTTGCAGCTCTTCGATTCTCGTTGTCATGCGGCGTAGGCCTCCAGCCAAACGACAACACCTTGACGGCCCGTAACGCCATCGCGCCGGTAGGAGAACAGGCTCTCTTCAGCCTCGTAGGTACACCGCGAGTCGCAGCGAATGTCCTGCACGCCGCATGCTTGCAGTTGCGCCGTGACGGCGCCGTGCAAATCGATGGCCGTCGTTCCCTGTGCGGTTTGCCCTCGTGCCGCGGGAGTGGTTGCCATCACCTGCTCCTGCACCTGCGGCGACACCTCATAACAGGTAGGACAGATCGCCGGCCCAACCCCGACGAGCATGCGCTCGGGATTCGCCCCCATCGTGATCATCTCCCCTACTGTCTCCTGAACAACATTGGCTGCCACACCTCGCCAGCCGCTGTGTATGGCAGCGACCACACCGGCCTGCGCGTCAAGGAGGGCCAGCGGAACACAATCTGCGGCCAGAGCGACGAGCCCCAGACCAGATTCTGCTGTGATGAGCGCATCAACATCAGCCACCAGCCCTGGTTGCGTGACGACCGCATTCTTCTTGCCGTGTGCAGCTTGCATGACGGCGAGAGCGTCCGGAGCTAGGCCCGCGTAACCGGCCAAGCTCATCCGGTTGGCAGCCACGGAAGTCGATGAATCGCCTACGTGATCTGCCAGGTTTAGCGAGGCGTATGCACCCTGCGAGAAACCACCCAACCGGTCTGTGAAGACCCAGCGTGCCTGCAAGCCCGAGTCCGAACTCCATTGCCGCCCTGCTGCCCGGACACCCATGTCCGCGCGGCCTTACTTCAAGAAGTCGGGGATATCTAGGCCATCATCAGCAGATTCGTCGAAGACGATCCGCTTGGGCTCTACGGGCGTGCCGCTGCCCACAGGCTGTTGCACGGCGCCGCTAGCGCGCACGGTCTCGCGCGCCGGCTGGGACGGCTCCACGGAAACAACCTCAGAGTCCGGCAGGTTTACGACCCGCTCTGACTCTTTGCGAGCCTGTGGCAATCCGCCGTCGAATCCGGCTGCAATCACGGTGACACGGACCTCGTCGCCGAGTGTGTCGTCGATAACCGCACCGAAGATGATGTTGGCTTCTGGGTGTGCTGCCTCGGAAACCAGGGCGGCAGAGTCGTTGATCTCGAACAGTCCAAGATCTGAGCCACCGGCAATCGACATCAGCACCCCGTGAGCACCGTCGATGCTGGCTTCAAGCAGTGGGCTGGAGATCGCACCTTCGGCTGCAGCAATGGCGCGGCCTTCACCACGGGAGGAACCGATGCCCATCAGGGCCGAACCGGCGCCTTCCATGACACTCTTCACGTCCGCAAAGTCCAAGTTGATTAGACCTGGCGTTGTAATCAGGTCGGTGATCCCCGAGACGCCCTGAAGTAACAC
>JAHZKU010000075.1 GCA_022600255.1 Actinomycetes bacterium
AACTCCCCACCTAACCCAAAGCCGAAAAGGACGCGCGTTACAGCAGATTCTGGGACGGCAGAAGACGGGTGTCAGTCACTAGGTCTACGCGTGCTCAGTCGACCCCAAGCGCGCAGTGGCGCGTTCATCCGCGCGGAGAGTTCGGCGCTGAACTGCGCCGCGAACGCCGCCGGGTCAAGGGCGGGGCGCTCGGGGTAGCTGGCGCGATACGCGCGTTCGCACACCACGATCCACGCCTCACCGATGGCCAGCGTGACCGTTCCCGCGGCGAGGCCGCTGCCCATTTCGCGGGGTGACGTTGCCTCACCGGTAGGAGCCTTATCTGATCGAGTCGGAGCGACCTGTTGCGGGCTTCCCCTCCGTAATGAGCGACGCTTAGCGGCATCCTTGCGCCGACGACGCTCTTTGAACCAGTCCGAGGCCTTCTGGCCGGTGTTCGACTTCGCTGCGGCTTGCCCAGCCTTCGCCGCTGCGAGGTAGCCGTAGCGCAGCGGGGCCAACAGGACGCCGGCCTGAGTCGTGTAGAGCAGGCGATGCATCGACGTGACTTCGCGGGATTGCAGCGCAGCGGCCATGGCTTGGTTCTGCGGCAGGCCGTAGATGATGGCGATGCTGGCGATCATTTCGGCCCAGGTCGCCCGCACGTCTCGCAGCACCGGACGCAGCTCGAGCTTCGTCGCGGCGGCCTCCACCGCGGCGTAAGCCTGATCGAGTTTGCGCTGCCCGTCGATCCGTTGCGCTGCGGCCAGTGCGCGCTGAACGCCGAGCGGCGCTGCGGCGGCGGTCGCAGCGAGCAATTGATCCAGCCCGTGCGCCGGTGTTCCGGCCCATTCATCCGCCACGGCGTTTACGGGATACACCGGGTTGCCATATGTGGGCATCTGCAGGGCCGCGATGTGAGTCGAGAGTTCGATGACGTCCGGTGGCCACTGGCCATCCACGATTGTGGCCCGAGTCAGCACCAACAAGACGGGTGGACCGAGGTGACACAGCTTGGTGACGAACTGGGCTTCCATGTCCGTGAAGCGACGATCGGTTGCCCGCACGCAGTACCAAACCACATGGATCTGATCCGCGAGTGGACCACTGTGGTTCTCCTCGATCTGCTCCCGTAGGCGCGCGAGGATGTCCTGCCCGTCCTGGCCGATCTCGAGTCCTTCGGTGTCGTAGATGCCCATCCGGCCGTTCGGGAGTCGGTGCAGGTGACTGCCGCGCGTGACCGGTTCCCCGATACCGGTCTGTGCCTGCTTCGAGCCGAAGATCGTATTGACGAGCGTGCTTTTTCCGACACCGGTCATTCCGAAGATAGCCAGGTTGAAGCGGCCGATGTCAGAGTCGGCGTCGGAGAACCCCGTCGCCAAAATCTGCCGTGCTTGATCGGCGTCACGCCCAGGGCCGTCGGTCATCTGTTTGGCTGGCCCGGCTCTTTCGCCACGTGTTGCCCGCGGAGTCGCCGCAGGCCCCACATCTTGAACTCCGATAGGAAGACCTGTTTGATCGCGTCGTTGTCCAACGAACCGGAATCGCCGAACTCGCCGCGGGCCATCCGTTCGCAGACCTCGCGCCAGGCCATCCCCATGGCGTAGGTAAAGGCTCCCGCCACGGATGCGTTGATCGTGCTCCCGATGAGGGTTCCGGCCCCGGGGATCAGCTTAAGGAGGCCAGCCGCCGCGGACCGGCCCGCTTGAGAGGCAACTCCGGTGGCGGCGAGGCTGGCTGCCACGCTGACGTCCGGTCGCACCCCGTACGTGATCGCGATACCACCCATCATCGAGGTTTGGATGGGCACAAGAACGGCGGCATCTGAGAACGGGATCGGAATAGCACCCGCGGCTGCGGCGGCGCTCACGGCACCAGAGACTTGCAGCGCCGCCCGCTTCCGCTTGCGCTCATACTCGAGGGTCTGAGCAGCGTCCAAGGCGGCCGCAACGCCTTCGGGTGCTGCGGCGTAGGTTCCGTCGAGCAGCTCGGTCAACCCGAAGACGTCGCTCTTTGTCCACGGGTCTACCAGTGCATTCGTCGGGTAGGCGCCGGACCCGAAGATAGGCAGCTGCAGCCCGTTGATGTGCTCCCAGAGTTGGACGTGGTCGGGGTTGAAGACCTGGCCCTTCTTGCCGACTTGGGTCAGCACCAGCATGACAGGCAGGCCGAGCCGGGTCAGCTCGGCGATGAAGGCGGCCTCGGTCTCCTCGAAGCGACTGTCGCTCGCCCGGACGCAGTACCAGGCCGCGTGAATCTGCTGCTCGATCGGCAAGGTGCGCGACCCTTCAACAATTCGTTTCACGTCGGTAAGGATCGTGGCATTGTCCACGCCAATCTCCACACCGCGGGTGTCGTAGATTCCTAGGGTGCCCGATCGGTGCAGGTAGAGCTGGGAGTTTTGGGTGACGGGTGCGCCAACCCCGGTTTGGGCAACCGATTCTCCGAAGATTGCGTTGATCAGGGTGCTCTTGCCCACGCCCGTCTTACCGAAAATCGCCAGATTGAATCTGCCGATCTTCTCCGAGGCCGATGCGTAGCCAGCCTCGAAGTCCCGGGCCGAGAACTTGGGTCCGTCTGAGGCTTGACTGGGCGAGGAGCCTGATGTGGCCATTGGTCCTCCCCTCGCTGCCGACGGTATGAGAGGCGCCGCCGACTTGATCCCTCGGACTGACGCTACCGGCAGGGGCCGCGGGTCGCCACATTTCTGGTGCGGACATCTTGACCAAGTCGTCCCAACCAGCGACTAGGGCCAGTCCCTCCGCCAGCGCGCTGTGGAAGACTTCCCCCGGGTGACCTAAACGCAAATTGGACCAGTTCCGCAATGGGAGCGGCGAACTCGTCCGCGAAATCAAGTTCCCCAGTAGGACCGCTGCCCATGGACTCCTAGCAACGGTGTCCTCAGACGAGCGTTGTTGATCGCGAACGTTGAATCTGAGAGAACCTTGAGCGGAGTCTTGAGATGGGAGGGTTTCGACCACGGGGCCACCCCCGAGCCTCGAGCGATTGAGGAGCCATGCCGAAGGGGACGTTGGTGTGGCAGCGCGTGGGCCTTACGACGTTCCGCCTACTCCGCTCGCCGTATCGGAGCGCAAACGACAGTACGTGGCTGCGTTACTTCGGCAGCGTCCAAGTAGCTCTCCCACGGTAGATCGGCGGCTACATACCCGTATTCGCGTTTCCACCGCTCGATTGCCTGGTAGGCGTCAGCGACGGCATCGTAGTCGCCCTTGTGTAGGGTTTGGGCAGCTGGCCCCCCGGGCAGCTCGATCATCGTCACGCGGCCAACGTGCTCGATATTGCCGGTCACCGGGAATCCTGCTTCAACTGCGAACAAACCGGTGTCTTGAACGGTGTATCGGGCGAACGGTGCTCCAGCAATATCGACGTCTGTCTGACTTTCAATGAGTTGCATAACCTCGCCGAAGGCGCCTCCCAAGAACTGGGCCATCTGCGGTGCGCCCACCGCTTCGTTCGTCACAACCGCCGCGTGTTGCACCGGCATCTCAACGATCTCGATTTCGTAGCGCATGTTCAACGCTCCCCTCCAGGAGATTCACCTTCCCTAGTCACTATTATTGCTAACGCGCCATTTTGAGTCCGTGTGCTTATGTAGGCCTGCCAAGACCATGGGGTGCGCTCTTAGTCGCACTGGGTCAAAGCCGACTTGTCCGGACCGAGGCAAACCTCAAAGTTCGTGTTCCGGTTGGACTCACCGGCGGAGTAGCCGGTGGCCTGCACACTCAGGTAGGAGCCAGGCTTCTTGGCGGTCATGCCGTATGCGCCGCCGCCGTAGTCGCCCCAGCCACCACCAGACCCACCGGAGTCCGTGACCGTGTAGCCGGCAGTCTCTGCATTCTTCTCATACGACTGCACCACCTGCCCTGGCGTCATCTCCTGGTTTGAGTACTTGGCGTACTGAACTGCTCCATTGCTCGTATTCTCCAGCTCTTTGGAGCCGGAGGGTGGTTGCGGCAACTCGCCCGTGGAGGTGGGCTCACCCGTGGCGGTCTCGTTGGGGGAGGTTGGGCTTACCGCAGAGCCGGCAGTGCTCGGATCACTGGTAGCACTTTCCGTGCCAGTGCAACCCGCCAGCGCAAGGAGCGCTCCGAGCGCCAGCACCGCCGGTCCACCACGTCTCATCTTCGTCCTTTTCACTGTTTCACTCTCACGTCCTCGTCTCGGCATGTCGTCGTCCGTCCTGCTGGCACACGATCTGGGACCTTCGTTCCACATGGATACTCGATTCCCGTCGCCAAGCGTTCTCAACGAGGTTGACATCTATCGTGAGCGTCAGCCCCTGCCCTCAATGCCGTAGTACGCGAAGGCGCGCGCCATCTTCTTCAGGTTGGGTGCTCCCAGGCCAGAGGCCCAGTCGTATCCGACGGTGGCTTTGCAGCACTTGGGGTTGTAGAGCTCATTGTTGCCGCGCGTGATGTCGTAGATTGCGGATTCCGGCATGTCGTAGAGGGCAGGGTTGAGGAAACCGAATGCCGGCCGACCCTGCTTTGCCTCTTTGGCGGCCATGACGGCCATGACACTAGCGAAGAATGGCGATGAGGCGCTCGTGCCACCCACGCCCTTCCAACTACTGCCGCCTTGACCATCCACGGTGTAGACCGCCCAGCCTGGCGCGGGCGCTGCATTGGCAGAGATATCAGGCGTGGTTCTCATCTTGGAGCCGTTGCCGGCCTGCCACCACGGTCGTTTGGCCAGGATCGACTGCCCCCCGCCACCCGAGCCACCTCTCTCGCCCTGATTCCAGACCACTTCCGTTCGCCGGGTGTTATCAGAGTTCAGCTTGATCAACGAACCGCCCACCGATGTCATGTATGGGCTACTACTCGGGTAGTCGACGGCCAACTTCTTAGTTGCTGGCCCGCAATCCGATGAACCGTCGTCACCCGAAGAGGCCATGGCTGAGACCCCTGCCAGACCCAGACGCAACAGCACAGAGTCGACCAGCTTGACCACGATATCCAGCTGTTTGGGCTCGCATAGGCCATACGAATAGGACGCAGTCTGAGGCAGAGCGGGCAGGTCCAGCACTTTGGCCCAGACCACAAAGGTTAAAGCGACAAAGGGTAAGCCTTCCAGGTAGTAGACCGTGCTCCCCTTGGGCAAGATCGCTTGCGCTACCTGAGTGTCAAGATCTCCCTCATCACCTGCAGGCAGCGCAGAGTGCACGCCATCCGTGGCGACGCGGTTGAAGGTCCGACCCGGAGTTCCGAAACACTTGGCCGCCCGGGCAAGATTGGCATCGGAGTAGCCATCTGAACTAGCGAGGATCGCCATGGTGGTGCGTTTGCCGATCTTGCGATTATTGGGGCCTGCGAGCTGACCGTACGCCTTGTTGAGCTGCGCGTACGAGTAGGCGCCAGTCCCCTTCGCCGCCTTGCAGCCGTCCATCCAGGTACCCGAATTCTTCGGTAGTGAACTGCTCACCACACCCGTCTGTTCCTGATACGCCGGCACAGCCTCCCGTACGAACTTCTTCGTCCCAGGGGCCAGACCATCACCCTGTGCGGCATATACGGTGACGCCGTCAGCGATCACGCCGGTCGAGCTGATGATCTGCTGACCGGTCCAGGCCTGCATCTTCGCCACCGTCCCCGTCACCCGGGCAAACACGCCCGTGGTATCAAGTGAGAACTTCAGGCCGGCGTTCCTCGCTGAACGCTTCAACCCTTGCTTGGCAGACTTGCGGGCACCGTATCGCTTGGCCAGCAGCGACCGGTCCACGAAGTTGCGGTAGCTGACCCGATCAGGATCTGAGACTTCGATCAGCCGCTTCTTCGCCTTGCCCTCTTTGCGCTTCAAGCCGTAGTAGAACGTGATCACATCATCGCTGTCCGCTGCCATTCCCACACTCGGCCCAGCTGCCTGGGTCGACTGCACACTCAACCCACTGGCTGCCAGTACGGCAACACTGAGCACTCCCACTACCTTGACTACCACCACGACGCCTCCTGTTTGCCCAGAAGCTACCAGCCCAGGACTGGTCATGCCGGGTAGAGCCGATCAACACTGCAAGTGAGGGTTCCTAGGCTGTAGGGATCAGCCGTCCTAGCAGGCTGGCATCCGGTCGCCGCAGCTGTCCGACAAGACTTTCACTGCGGGCCCCACCGGAACAGCCCACCAGCCTGCTCGGCACCTCGGCCGACACTGTTCCAATGCTGTCCGCACGAGGAGTGAGGCCGCTGTCGAACAAGCCCGCGTCGATCGACAACTCCCGGCGAGCCCCAACCAAGACCCTCGTGACCTGGACAGCCGCGACTCGAACGAGCGACACTGCTAGCACGCTTCACCAAACCTCTCCCCCTCATGACGGCCAGCCAACTTCGCTTCCGGGTGGGCCAACCCGACTCAAGGCTACGAGACGATCTGCATCTTCGGCCGACCCTGCGGATCCTGGCCCGAGTCTGACGAGGTCCTGTTCTCGCACACCACGGTCCTATTAATGGTGGCCGCTGCCGACCTGCGACAAATCGTCGCGATCGGGCACTTGGGATGTCGCTCACTGCTACCTGAACCCCTACCCAATTGACAATATCGAGGAAGGACCAACGACTACGAGCGGCCAAGAACCGTCAGGGGCAAGGGGGTACACCCTTGAGGACAGTCTGGGGGGTCTCTAAGCCGAACATCGTCAAAAGGCTGAAGAAGGGCCACTTTCCCAACACAACTCGAGCGCCTAGCGAGTATCGACCGAGCGCCCTGGCGTCGAGAAAGCATCTTTGGTGGCCGAGTAGGTGTAGTACTTCATCTCTCGGATGAAACGCACATCTTCCTCGCCGAGTTCCAGTTCCCGCACGATCTGCAATCGTCCGCTCAGATACCCCAAGACATCGCCAATCTTTTCAGCAATCATTGTCAGTCCTCATCGAGCGTCTTCCCTGGAAATCGGTGGGCACATGAACCATTGTGCGCGCTTCGCTGACCCTCAGGATCGCAGGTGTTCCTTGCCAACTGCAAGCCTGAGTTCAAATCTGGAGTGCAACACATGGGCCGGTAAGTACGCGGATGCGCAGCCGCTGGTCCGGGCATTGCCAGTTGTCGACGTTTCGGTTGTCGGCAGGGTTTGTCGACAGCTGGGCCTTTCATGAGCAAGTGTCATATTCGGAAACTCTGTTCGCCGCCGACAAACGCCCGTTTCCTCGCCACTCTCAGCGGCAGAAGCCAGCTCGACCGGCTTGCGCGTAGCGTTCTGACGAGAAGTCTCTGGCGGAAACCGACCTGTCTGGAAACCGGCGGTCACAGGTCTTCCGCCACCCTTTGGAGGTTGGACTCGACAAGTCTTTGGGGCGCTGGGCTGCACGATCAACTCAAGGGGAGTTACTCGTTGATCTTAGAGCGGTTCACACCGAACTCACGAGCAAGCGACGCCTTGGACTCACCGGCTGATGCTCGGCGGCGTATTTCGTTTGTCTGAGTTTTTGTGAGAACGCGAGTCCGCCCGGCGTGGACGCCTCGTTGTTTGGCCAGGGCAATCCCTTCGGGCTGTCTTTCCCTGCAAAGTGCCCGCTCGAACTCAGCGAACGCGTGCATCGCCTTCATGATGATCGCCTGATTCTCAGTCTGACGGTCAGTGAAGGTCAGGTCTTTCCTGAGAAATCTCACCGTGGCACCGCGGCCAACGAGAGATTCCCGAATCTAGCTCACCTGTCCAATGTCTTTCGCGATCCGATCCATGGACTAAACCACAACCACGTCATCAAGCCGCGCGTACTCCAAGAGCTCGTCAAGGGCTGGTCGGTGATGGCTCTTCCCGTCAGCTTCATCAACAAAGACGCGATCCAGTTTGATGCCGATCAATTCACCGATCGCGGGGCTTGGAGGGTGCCTGTTGTGAACGCCGAATTCGGTCGTTTTGCGAACGCAGGGTTGATCCATCGCAGAGTGGTGTTAGGGATTTCTCGCTGGTGGGCGAATGCCC
>JAHZKU010000076.1 GCA_022600255.1 Actinomycetes bacterium
TCGGCGATCGCCGGGATGCCCGTGTGCTGGGCAACGGCCCGGGCTTTGATCAATGCGTTTTCGACGAAACTCGATCCGATCTCAGGGATATCAGGTAGGTCCGCGTAGGCCTCTGGGCCAGCCACCGCAACATCTAGCTGTGCGGTGGTCAGGATGCGGCGCAGTTCCGTGAGTTTCTTCTCGTTGCGCGAAGCCAGAACTAACCGGTGCGTCATGAAGTGGCCAACGCCCGCGCTTGCAGGGCCGTGAGTTCGTGGCAACCCTGCGCCGCAAGGTCTAGCAGTTCGTCAAGCATCGGGCGGTCGAACGTCACACCCTCGGCCGTGCCTTGCACCTCAACGAAATCGCCGCTACCAGTCATGACCACGTTCATGTCGGTGTCGGCGTTCACATCATCGTCGTAGTGCAGATCAAGTCGTGACTCCCCGCTCACAACGCCCACCGAAACCGCGGCCACCGAGTCCCGCAACGGTTGCGCGCCAGCCTTGATGAGCCCTTCGGCCTGACCCCAGGTAATGGCATCGGCCAGCGCAACGTAGGCACCGGTGATGGCAGCGGTTCGCGTACCCCCATCAGCTTGCAGAACATCACAGTCGATCTGGATCGTGTTCTCCCCCAGTGCCGAGAAGTCCACAATGGCCCGCAACGCCCGGCCCACCAAACGGGATATCTCTTGGGTGCGGCCGCCGAGTTTGCCGCGCACAGATTCCCGGCCACTGCGGGTGGAAGTCGCGCGGGGAAGCATGGCGTACTCCGCTGTCACCCAGCCTTCCCCAGAGTCGCGCTTCCAGCGCGGGACTCCGGCGGTGAACGATGCGGTGCACAGGACGCGGGTTTTGCCGAACTCCACCAAGGCCGAGCCCTCTGGGTGTTCTACCCAGCCACGATGAAAGATGACCGGACGTAGCTCGGTGCGGCTGCGGCCGTCTGTCCGTGGGCTGTTCGCTGGACTGGTCTGGGGATTCTGGGATGTGTTCACACCCAGAACCTTAACGTCTGAGCCGTCACACCTCGATGGTGAGTCCGACTGAAGCCACCTGTGCGCCTGGAAATTCAGCGACAGCCTCAGCGTGCACCTGCTCTTGATCATTCCAAGGCACCAAGTGGGTAACGACGAGTCGCTCGGCCCCTGCGGCCCGCGCGTGTGCGCCAGCTTCCGCCGCAGACAGGTGCAAGTCGCGTGGGTTGCTGGGATCGGTGACGAACGAACCTTCGAACAGCGCCAAGTTGGTGTCGCGCGCGGCGGTGATCAGCTCGGGGGTCGGGCCCGTATCGCCGGAGTAGGTCAAGGATCGACCGTCTGCGCTGACGCGGATGGCATACGCCTCGATGGGATGCACCATGCGGGTGGTTTCGATCGTGAAAGCACCAATCTCGAACTTCGCCGCGAGCGGTCGAACGTCGAGCTCGCCAGCGATATCCGCAGTGGACTGCAGGCCATAGGCCGCCACGACCCGAGCCGCCGTGTCGTCTGGCCCGTACACCGGGATGGGCCCCGCACTACCCTCGGGGTGGTACTTGCGGGCGACGTAGTAGGAACCTAAGTCCACGAAATGGTCGATGTGCAGGTGGCTCAACACCACGGCGTCGATCTGGTAGATGTCGGTGAACCGCTGCAAACTACCCAAAGCGCCGTTGCCCATGTCTAGCACGATGCGCTGACCGTCGTGCTCCACCAAGTAACTGGAGGCAGGCGACTGGGCGCTAGGGAAGGATCCCGCGCAGCCGACGACAGTGAGTTTCACGTTCCAATCGTATGGCGGCTAGCCCCCTGCCTCGTGCCAGATCATGGCTGTTGGGCTGTGGAGTGCACCACCATTCGCGGCGCTCCGGCGGCTAGCCTTGATGGGAGTCCTGGATCGGTGTTGACCACACCGGACTTGCTCAGGTCTGGCCGGTGAGTTGCCAGTCCTGCGCCAGTGCGGGTTCGGGGACGTGTTGCACGGCTCCGATCTCGGGCCCAAGGAAACGATGCCCCAACTGCTCGAACTGGATAGGGTCGCCAGTGGCGATGAAACGGTGCGTCGGAGCGGAACTCTGGGATGGTCGCAACAGATTTTCGGCGACCAACGTTCGATAGACGTCCTTGGCGGTTTCCTCCGCGCTCGAGACCAGCGTGACAGAGTTGCCCATCACGTAAGCCAACGCCCCAGTGAGCAGTGGGTAGTGGGTGCAACCCAGCACCAACGTATCCACGCCGGATTTCTGCAACGGGGCTAGATACTCCTGGGTGACGGCAAGCAACTCTGGCCCGGACGTGATGCCAGCTTCCACGAACTCCACAAATCGCGGGCACGCCTGGCCGACAATCGCCAGATGCGGCGCGGCCGCAAACGCGTCTTCATAGGCACGTGAGGCGATCGTGGCCCTAGTGCCGATCACACCGACCCGACCGTTGCGGGTGGCCTGGACGGCTCTACGCACGGCGGGCTGAATCACCTCGATCACCGGCACGTCGTAGCGCTCGCGCGCGTCGCGCAGGACTGCCGCAGAGGCAGAGTTGCAGGCAATCACCAATACTTTGACGCCCTGCTCAACCAAATGATCCATCACTTCCAGAGCAAACTGCCTCACTTGGGCGAGCGGCCGTGGCCCATACGGCCCGCGGGCGTTGTCACCCACATAGAGGACGGGCTCTTTGGGTAGCTGATCCAACAGACTGCGAGCGACCGTGAGACCCCCCACCCCGGAGTCGAAGATCCCAATGGGTGCATCGGGTGGCGCACTCGGGTCAGGCATATTTCACGGTATCCAACAACTGAGTCACCCTTCCACTACGACATCTTCTTCTTCAATCGCCCCGTCATGAATCCGGAACGATCGCAACGACGGCGGCGCCGGTGGGATCTGTTGACTCTTTGCCGTGGACACCAACACATAGTGTGCGTTGGGCTCGGCGGCGAGCGCGACATCGGTCTCAGATGGATACGCGGCCGTGCGGGTGTGGGAATGAAACACGACCACCACCTCCTCACCGCGGCGGTCCAAATCTTGATATAGCCGCAGCAGTTCATCCGGGGCAACCTCGTAGAAGACCTCGGAGGCGGCGGCATTGTGCAGGGGGACGAAGCGGGTCGGGCGATCAGACCCAACCGGACCGGCCAACACGCCACACGCTTCCAAAGGATGTTCAGCCAACGCCGCCGACACCATTAATTCCCGCAAGTGCTCGGATAGGTGCAGCACGATTCAGAAGCCGTCGGGGTGCATGGCCGCCAACAGCTGCGACTGTAACCAAGTGAGCCAGTGGTAAGCCGCAAATAATGGTTGTCGGGGGTCTTCCGGATCCATCGCGCCGGGCTCGTTGTCCTCGTCGGTCTGCAAGCCTAAGCGGGTTCCCAACACTAGCCGCAGATCATTGAGCACCCCCAGCGATGCTGCGGTGCTCGCCTGGTCTAGCAGGGTGGCATCCCCAACCGCATCACTCAACGTGGCGCGGAATGCCGCAATCTGCTCCAACCGCGCGGCCCGCAACTCACGCTCAGTGAAGCGACGAAACTCGTCGGCCGCTTCCGGATCCTCCCTGTAGGCATCGGGGAACAACCTGGCCTGGGCGGCATCCGGCGGCGGAGTCGCCTGCGCGTCGATCCCGACCAACTCGTCCAACGGATCGCCGGATGCCGGTTCGCCGGGTCGCACCATTTCTTGCAGTTGGTCAACCAGACTTGCCAGTACCTCGGCTTCGGGCTCGTCTAGTTGCAGCCAGATCTGCTCATCGGCATGGTAGTAACCACTCACTTCTCAGCCACGCTTTCAGTCGTCCTTACCCAGAGTGGCCCAGAGTCCGTAGCCGTGCATGGCCGCGACGTCGCGCTCCATCGATTCGCGATCCCCGTGACTCACCGCTGAGCGGCCCTCTTGATGGACCTGCAACATCAACTCGGTGGCCTTCTCCTTGGAGTAGCCGAAGTGGGTCATGAATACGTGAACGACATAGTCCATCAAATTGACAGGATCGTTCCAGACCAGCGTGACCCAGGGTTTGTCTGTCTTGGCGTCAGACAGAATCTGGGTGTCTTCTGCTGGCAGCGCTGTCACGCCACCATGATTGCATGATCAGTTCGACCGGAACGAAACAACTCCAGACCGGCCCGCCGCAGTTTTGCTCGAGGCGCCGACCAGGAGGCGGTATCGGTACTTCTGCGGCTCACCCAACAGTCGGGTCTTGAACTTAACCTTCCCCTTGCTGTTGGTGCCCTTGGTCTTCATCGTGCGCCAGACTCCGTCCAGCTTGATCTGGCGAGCCACTGACTGCCCGGCGGTCGCCGGGGTCACTTTGCCCCGGAACTTGGCATTCTTACCCGCGGTCCGACCCTTAATCGAGAAGGAGACGCGCGGAGCCGGACGGCTGATCACCGTGACGGCTTTCGACTTCAGCCCCTGCCCTTTCAGCCGATACTTGGATGTCTTGGGCTTGTTCCCCAACCGAATCTTGAAATTGACCGAGCCGGACCCATTGGTGAGGGCCTTGGCTTTGGTCCTCCACTTGCCGTTGCGCTTCTTCTGCTGTTTGACCTTCAGGCCAGACCCGCCATTGGAAAGCTGGCCGGTGAGTTTCAGCTTGGAGCCAGTGGCGGGCCGGGTAGAAGACACCACCATGGTCAGCGTGCCGGCCGCGTTGGCATAGGGCTTGAGTTTGGGGTAGAAGTCTGACCGGGTGGAGGCCAGTTGCCAAACCGCGATGCCGCCGATACCGTGCTTGCGCACCGTCTCTGCCCGGCCCACTGCAGTCGCGGTGTCGCCGAACCACACCTCCTTTTGCACCGTGCAGGTTTGGCTGCGCTGCTTGCCCGAGTTGTTGCGATAAGTCCCGGCTTCAGACTTGGCGTACTTGAAGGTGTACTCCTTGTGCGCTGAGTCGTACCGAGGCGAGACGCCATAGCTGGCCGCCAAGGATCGCGCCGCACCCGGAGACATCGAGACCGCGTTCGGTGAATCGGGTACCCAGTTGGCTCGGCAACTCCCGGTGGTGACGAAGTCATCGTTGCCGTCTCGCTGATGCCACGCCTTGCCGTACTGGTGCACGCCGACATAGACCTTGTCGCGGTGCGCGGAACCCACCTGGGCCGCAGCGGCCGCCGCAACGTCGTCCGCCCAGCCGTGGGGACCGATTGGACCTGGGCGGTTCCAAGAGTAGTCGTAGGCCATCAGGCGCAATCGATCAATATGAGGGGCGATCTCAGCCCAGGCATACACCCAGTAGCCACCGCCGGGGTTAGGCTTGCCGTCCTTGAAGGGTGCGTAGCCGCCCGGAACTGTGACTGAGAGCTTCTTGCCGGCCGCATGCAGTTTCTCTCCCAGCTTGCGCATGGTCTTTACGAATCTTGGCTTGGTCTGCGCCCACGTGCTCTGCCCGTCGTTGAACGCGAAATTCTCCCAATCCAAGTCAACGCCATCAACCCCGGAACGCACGGCCCAGTCGGTCAACGTGTTGGCCATCTCCTTACGATTGCTCGACTTGCTCAGGTAGTTGGATAGGCTGCGCGCCTTCGACGCGGAAAGGTCGGTATGAGAGGCATACACATCAATACCGAGCGCTTGCAGGCCCTTGGTGGCGGCCGTGAACTGGGCCGTTGTCCAGGGAGTGCTGGATTGGTTGGGGCAACTTGTGGTGTAGGTGCAGACCGGGTTGTTGGCATCGCCGTATTGCCACCAGAAGATATTGACCTCTCCCAGGACGCCTTGACTCTCCCGTGCGATGCGAATCATTTCGTCGGCCGAGGTCCAGTATCCGAACCAACCCGACACCAGTCTTGACTGCCCCCCAGCAGCCTCGGCGCGATCATTACTCGCGACA
>JAHZKU010000006.1 GCA_022600255.1 Actinomycetes bacterium
CTCACCGATCAGCCCCTTAGCTCTTAGCAAACCTCGTTGTCCGCAACCGGCTAAGCCGCCCGTCAGACGGGTGCGTAACCACAGCCAGTGCGCAGACACCAAACCCGGTCAGGCCGACATCATGCAGAAGTACACGGACACTGCGAAACTAGCCAATCTGCGGCAGCGTTGCAGGTCGACTTGGAACTGCGGCCCCTCAAACTGAGGACAAGAAGGGGTAGGGCCCCGGGCCCGAGGGCACCCTCGGTTCCCGACCCGACCAAGAACAAGCCTGCCCTCGGCCACTGGTCTTGGCCCCAACCCGATCACCGCGCCGGCGACTGGTTATTCCCGCGACTCGGCGGCGCTTGCTCCTCACCAGAACGTCGGCCGCCCCGGAGTCCAAAGTCACTCTGTCCTCGTAGCGGCGCCGCACGGGAATTGGGGAGCTGGCTTCGACAACGAAACAGGCCGGGCGGGGCGCGGCCCTAATGAACAACGGTGCCTTCCGTACCGTTGTCAGGTGCATCTTGGGTCACACGACCGGCGTACCGCCGAACGAACGCACCGCATCGGCAAGCACTTGATCCCACGGTGTTGGCGCCAGATCGAACTGCTCCTGAGCCGCACCGGAGTCCATCACAAACCGATTGGTGAACTGATACTGCACCTCGGCAAGTTCGCGAATCGTGGGGTTGAACAGCCCAGCCACCTTGAGTAGCGCGGGGGACAGCGATTTGACCTTGGGCGGTGCCACACCAGCCACCCTGGCCACATCAGCCAGCGCCTCGCGCTGGGTCCGGGGTGGGTTGCTGGGCGCGTGCCAGGCACGACCCCACGCTTGCGAGTCTGATGCTGCTGCGATCAGCGTCCGGGCCATGTCTTGGGTGTAGGTGAAGGTGTGGAGCTGATCTGGATTGCCCAGTACCCGTACAGTCTTGCCGGCCAAAATCGGTGGGATTGCACGCTCCCCAAGGTGACTCTGCGCCCCAGCTCCCACGTAGTCACTGCCGCGGACCTCAACGGCAATCACGGTGCCGGCCTGGTGCGCGGCTAACGCGTCCTGCCACATCTGAGCTCGCACCTTCCCTTTAGAGCCGGTTGCTGCCAGCGGCAAGTCCTCTGTCATGTCCTGAGAAACCGGACCATAACCGTACAGGTTGCTCGCCGTGGCCAGCACTGCGCCACTGTGGTGTGCGGCCGCCAAGAGGTTCGCGGCGATAGGGGGCCAATCCGTTGGCCAGCGGTGGTAAGGGGGGTTTACGCAGTTGTAGATGACGGCCGCATCCGCGGTGGCCGCGATCAGCGCGTCTGCATCATTGGCATCCACCGCCTGTCGTGTGATCCGGGGGTGGTCAGGCCCGGAGCCGGACCGAGTCAGCAGGCGAACAGAAACCCACTGCTCAGCCAACTGCAGCGCGACGGCACTACCGATTGGGCCGGCACCTACGACGACCTGCGCTTCATCCACTGGGGTCTCCTCCTGTTGCGCCATCCGGATCTGAGCCGATTAGCGGCACAGCATCGTCGTGGTCGGCGTTGCACTTGTTGATACTGCTCACCCTAACCAGCACTTCAAACCCATACGGCGGCAAACTCGCTACGGCCAACTCGGAGCGTCACCGCATTCGCCAGAATTCGGCCAGGCAGACCCCAACGCTCCACCCGGTATGGGTCAGGATCGGCCTACCGCACGAAGGCATTCCTCGACGATGTCATCGGGGTCGGTGGTGCTGCGTCGCAGGATGTTCGTTACCGCGGTACCGCGCATGAGTCGAGCAATCACATCCACTTGGGCCCTGCTCAGCGGCTTCTCGTGGTCCGCCAACATCAGGTCCCCAAATAGTTCTCGCTGCCGCTGCCCGATCTCGCGTTCAGCTTCGTAGAGCGCCTGCTGCAACCGCTGGTCGGTTCGCGAGGCTACCCACAGCTCCAAGGCTGCCGTGAACAGGTCGCCGTCGTACTCGGCCCAGGCCAGCCGCAAGCCCGCCCGCATCCGATCCTGGCTCGCGGGCATCGAGTTCAGAGCCGCAAGAATCCGCTCGCTGCGCACATCAGACAGATGCTTCACGGCGGCAATCATCAGTTCTTGTTTGCTCGGAAACTGGTGTGTCATCGCCCCGCGTGAGACCCCGGCCCGTTGTTGAATTGCGTTTGTGGAAGTGCCGGCGTAGCCGTTCTCAAGTAGGCAGGCCAACGTGGCATCTAGGACGCGACGTTTGGTGGCGGCGGAGCGATCGTTTTGCGCGCGGGTCGCGGCGAAGTCAGTCCTGCCCATAGCTGGTCTTCGCCTCCTTCAGCCTCGGGGATGGCCCCCCATTGCGCCTTCCCTCAACGTGCGATTCGCGTGCAGTGGTTCTTTCGCGAACCAGGCCAGCCTAGCAAACAGAACGGTCTGTCTGGAAGTTTCCGATCTGGCGCCACGTGTCGTCGTTAGCCGCTACCCCTCGCGCCCACCTGATGCGAGAGAGGCGAAACACTCGCCAGTGAGCTGGCCTCTGCGCTCTGGGGTGAGCACAACTTCCGCAGCGCGACGTCTGCCTCGACCCGCTAGCGTGCCCGTCCTTTCGGCAGGTTCCGATGGTCTTCTTCATCGCACTCCTGGTGCCCTATCGACGCGGCCAACGCACCCTCGTCGACAATAACCAGAGCCAAGCAGCCTGATTAACCCTCGAGCGTTCACTCTGCGCACGCCGAGCGTCACGACTGGCAGTCCCGCTTCACTGAACCCGATGGCGCCAACCGCACCTCCCTGGCGAGTATCGGCGGCAGCGCCCGTCGTCTTGGACGATTGGCACGCGATGTCCAGTCGAGCCGGCGCGAGGCCTTAACGCCGGTCCTTGACTGACTGCACGATCCGACTTATCGTTATCCAAACAGAACGGTCTGTCTGTAAGTGACGTCCAAGACTCAAACTCCTGAGCACGACAACTGCTCGGCCCAAGTTTGTGTCGACCGATGGCAGCAGCACCGAGGTTGGGGATTTGCCTTCTCAAAGCCAACCGGGCTTGGGGCGTCTCAACGTTGAAGAAAGCGAGAATATCGTGGCCGAAGAAGCCTTCATCTATGAAGCGATCCGAACGCCTAGAGGCAAAGGCAAGAAGGGGGCCCTGAACTCCGTCAAGCCCGTTGACTTGGTGGTCGGTCTGCTCGATGAAATCCAGACCCGGCATTCCGGTCTTGATCCCGCCGTCATCGACGACATCGTGCTCGGTGTTGTTACCCCGGTTGGCGATCAGGGGATGGATATCGCCAAGACAGCCGCCCTCGCCGGTGGACTCCCCCACACCGTTGCTGGGGTGCAGCTGAACCGCTTCTGCGGATCCGGCCTAGAGGCCGTGAACACCGGGGCTCAGAAAGTTATCTCCGGCTTCGACCAGATGGTGGTTACCGGCGGAGTGGAGTCGATGAGTCGATGCCCGCTCGGCGCCGACGGCGGCGCCTGGGCGATGGACCCGGCCACCAACTACGACACCTACTTCGTTCCGCAGGGTGTCTCTGCGGACCTAATCGCAACCACCGAGGGCTTCTCGCGCGAAGACGTGGACGCCTACGCCGTTGAATCCCAGAACCGCGCCGCAGCGGCTTGGAGTGGCGGCTACTTCGCCAAATCCGTCGTTCCGGTCAAGGACATCAACGGCACGGTCCTGCTTGATCATGACGAGCACATGCGTCCCGGCAGCACGGTGGAGAGCCTCGGCAAACTGCCCGCTTCGTTCGCCGGTATGGGTGAGATGGGCGGCTTCGACGCGGTGGCACTGCAGAAGTACCACTGGATTGAGGAGATCAACCACGTTCACTCGCCAGGCAACTCCTCGGGCATCGTGGACGGTTCGGGCTTGGTCCTGATCGGAAACGAGGCAGCGGGCCGCGCGGCTGGCATGGCCCCGCGTGGGCGCGTGGTTGCCTCAGCCGTGAGCGGCGCTGATCCCACCATCATGCTCACCGGGCCCACACCGGCCACGCTGAAGGCGTTGAAGAATGCTGGGCTAACCAAGGACGACATCGACGTATGGGAACTGAATGAGGCCTTCGCCGCAGTTGTCATGAAATGGATGAAGGATCTAGACCTCGACCCGGCCAAGGTGAACGTCAACGGTGGCGCCATCGCAATGGGTCACCCGCTAGGCGCCACCGGCGCCATGATCACCGGCACCGTTCTTGATGAACTTGAGCGCACCGGCGGTCGCTACGGCCTGATCACACTGTGCATCGGCGGCGGCATGGGAATCGCAACCATCATCGAGCGCGTCTGATACGCGGATCAAACAGGAGGAACCGAAATGACTGAAAACATGATCCGCTGGGAGCAGGACTCCGACGGAATCGTAACGCTGACCATGGACGACCCCAACCAGGGCGCCAACACAATGAACCAGACGTTCCAGGACTCGTTTGCCGAGACTGTCGCCAAGCTGGTGGCGGAGAAGGAGAACATCACTGGCGTGATCCTGACGAGCGGCAAAAAGACCTTCTTCGCCGGTGGCGATTTGGATCTGCTGATCCAAGCCCAACCCGCTGATGCGGATCGGATCGCCGACGAAGTCAACAGTATGAAAGCCGAACTGCGCAAGCTCGAGACGCTGGGGAAGCCCGTCGTGGC
>JAHZKU010000077.1 GCA_022600255.1 Actinomycetes bacterium
GGCGCCATCCTGACTGAAGAAGACCCGGCCAGGCTGACCAGCTAGGGCCACCAAGCGCTCCGCCAGTGTCAGTCCAACCTCGTGGATCGCCAGGTTAGAAGTATGAATCAACTGCTGCGACTGCTGGGCCACCGCGCTGGCGATCGCCGTATGCGCGTGCCCCAAGGATGACACCGCGATCCCGGCTACCAAGTCCAGATAGCTGCGACCATCGGCGTCCCAAACGGTACTGCCTTCGCCCCGCTCCATCGCGATCGGAGGCGTACCGTAATTTCGCATCATGACGGCATCCCAGCGACGCTGCTGTTCGGCCGTGCGGGTTTCGTTATCGGTCACGGTCTGTGGTGAACTCATTAGCGCACCTCTTCGTCTGGCAGGACCATCGTGCCGAAGCCTTCACTGGTGAAGACCTCCAGCAGCACGGAGTGCGGGATCCTGCCATCAACGACATGGGCGCGTTGCACGCCGCCTTGGATAGCTGTGGCACAGGCCTGCATCTTCGGGATCATGCCAGCGGCAAGTCCGGGAATAAGCTCGTTCAGTTCACTCAGGCTCAGGGTCCGGATCACATCATTGCTGTCAGGCCAGTTGGCGTAGACCCCCTCTACATCGGTGAGCATCAACAACTTGTGCGCATTCAGTGCCACCGCGAGCGCCCCAGCCGCGGCGTCAGCATTCACGTTGTAGATCTGGCCGTCTACGCCGACCCCAATGCTGGAGACAACTGGGATCAGCCCATCGTCAAGCAAATCCGTCACGAGGTCGGGACGGACATCACTGATGTCTCCCACAAATCCGATATCAGTGGGAACGCCGTCAACGTCGGCCCAACGTTTGGTCGCCGTGAACAAGTGAGCGTCCTCACCGGACACCCCAACTGCGAAGGGGCCGTGCTCGTTGATTAGGGAGACGATCTCTCGTTGCACCTGCCCAGTCAGCACCATCCGTACCACATCAATGGCGGCTGCAGTGGTGACGCGGTGCCCCCCAATAAACTCGCTCTCAACCCCAAGAGTGTCCAGCATGGCCGAAATCTGCGGGCCCCCGCCGTGTGTGATCACGGGCCGCAGACCCGCCATCCGCAAGAACACGACATCTTCGGCAAACGCGCGCCGTAGTTCTTCATTAACCATCGCATTGCCGCCGTATTTGACCACCACCGTGGCGCCGTGAAAGCGCTCCAGCCACGGTAAGGCTTGAGCCAAGACCCCAGCATGGGAGATCGCCGTTTCGCGACTCGTTGTGCGCAAGGTGCTCATTCCGGTGGTCCCTTCTGGGCTGGTCGGCTGGCTAGTTGGTTTGTTGGGCTCCGCCGTGGGGCTGGCTAGTGGCCTGATCGGACGGATCGTCGATGGGACTCCGGGTGTCGGCCTTTGATGCCGCTCATCTCGGTCCCTGGGGTCTCACTACGTCGAATAGGCAGAGTTTTCATGGACGTACGCAGTCGTGAGATCGTTCGTCCAGATGGTTGCTGATTCCGCACCCGCCGCAAGGTTGATCGTGACGTGAACCTCTCGCCCCGACATGTCCACGCGATCGCGATCCTCGCCGACCCCGCCCGCTTTACAGACCCAGATTCCATTGACCGCCACGTCGATCTGATCGGGTTCGAACGTGACGTTGGTCGTGCCGACCGCACTGACGATCCGGCCCCAGTTCGGATCCTCGCCGAACACAGCACACTTAAAGAGATTGCTGGCAGCCACCGCCCGACCAGCCGCGACCGCTTCGGCCTCACTCGCCGCATTCATCACCTGAATCGCGATTTCTTTGCTTGCACCTTCTGCATCTGCCACGAGTTGTCGGCTGAGGCTGGCGCAAACCTGGGTGACAGCACTTGCGAAATCTACGTCTGAAACCTCGATGCCACTGGCGCCGGACGCTAAGAGTAAGACGGTGTCGTTGGTGGACATGCAGCCATCGGAATCGACTCGGTTGAAGGAGACGTCTACGGCCCGTGCGAGCACCGCGTTCATTCGGTCGGTGTCCACAACAGCGTCAGTGGTAATGACCGACAACATCGTGGCCATTCCCGGCGCCAACATGCCAGCGCCCTTGGCCATCCCGCCCACCGTGACTCCCCCGATCTGCACCTCGGCAGTTTTGGGTACCGAATCGGTGGTCATAATCGCCCGGGCCGCTCCTGCTCCCGCTCCAGGCTCACCGGAGAGGGACTGGCTGGCCACCTCCACACCGGCTAGCAGGGCCGGCATGTCCAACCGAGTCCCGATCAGTCCTGTGGAGCAAACCCCCACCTCAATCGGGCCACAACCCAGCGTCTGTGCCACAAATTCTGCGGTGGCATGGGTATCGGCGAACCCCTCCGGCCCGGTGCAGGCGTTCGCGCCGCCCGAGTTAAGCACCACAGCATGTAGGGCCCCCGTCGCCAGGCATTGCTGCGTCCAAAGCACTGGTGCGGCCTTGATGCGATTGGTGGTGAAGACACCCGCCGCGCCCTGGTGCGGACCCTCGTTCACGATCAGGGCAACGTCTAGTTGCCTGCCGGACTTCAACCCGGCGGCAACCCCGGACGCCTGGAAGCCGGCTGCTGCGGTTACCCCGGTCACGGTGCCACCCCCATGTTGGTAAGCCCCGTTGTTTCCGGAAACTCGCAAGCCAGATTCGCGTTCTGGACAGCTTGGCCGGCCGCTCCCTTAACCAGGTTATCCATCGCCGAAATGACCGTGACCCGGCCGGTCCGGTCATCGAAAGCGACCTGCATTTGCACGCTGTTGGAACCCGCTGTCGCCGCGGTGGTTGGCAGCTGGCCTTCCGGCAGCAGGTGAACAAACGGCTCCGCGTCATAGGCAGCTGACAAGCAAGATCGCAGCTGCGCGACCGCAACCCCCGGCGCGATGCGACCGGTGCAAGTGGCCAAGATTCCCCGGGGCATGGGTGCCAGACTGGGCGTGAAGGACACCTTTGCCTCACGACCACTGGCCTGACCCAGCGCCTGTTCAATCTCAGGAGTGTGTTGGTGGACGCCACCAATCTTGTAGGCACTCATGGCGCCCATCACCTCGCTGCCCAGCAACGGCTCGACGGCCTTGCGACCGGCACCGCTTGTACCGCTGGCGGCGACCACCACGATGTCTTCCGTTGACACGAGCTCCTCGTGCAGCAAGGGGGCCAGTGCCAGCGAAATCGCGGTGGGATAACACCCCGGGTTGGCGATGCGAACGGCGCCCCGCAGGCCTTCGCGTGCCAGCGGCAACTCCGGCATGCCATAGAGCCAAGCCCCGGCATGTTGACCCCCGTAGAACTGCTCCCAGGCCGCGGCATCCACGAGACGATGGTCTGCTCCCAGATCAACGACCACAACGTGCGGGGGCAGGCTGGCGGCAAGCTGAGCAGATTGCCCGTGCGGCAGCGCCAGAAACACCAAGTCACAGGCTGCCAGCGTGACGGGGTCTGTCTCGGCAAAGACCTGGCCAGCGTAGGCTGGCAGTTGCGGGTGCACAGAACAGATTGGTTGACCAACCTTTCCCCCAGCGGCCGCGACTTGTATGGCCAAGTTCGGGTGGCCTGCAATCAAGCGAAGCAGTTCACCACCGGCGTAGCCACTCGCCCCCGCTACACCAACTGAAAGCACCTGTTCGGTCATATATGCGAGTATACGCATACGTTGACTTCGTTTGAACGCCGGTGTCATCACGACGTAAAACCGACAGTGCGGCTCTTCCTCCAGTCAGTCTCTAGAACAGTACCTCTGATTATCGGCGACCGGTCCGTCGGCAAAGACCCGATCGATGCCGGAGAACACCTACAGATAAGCATTCCTTCGGCTCGTGCCCGAGTTGTGCAGCCCAGAGATCAGTCGACGGCAGGCCCCGCGAGACGAATACACTGATCAGCAGTCTGTTGGTCGGATGGGAACCACTGCTCGATGCGCAACTGCTCCACCAAGATGTTCTGTGGCGCCTGGCTGCGCGCACACGCAGGCAATCGCTGCGGGCTCCGAGACACTGGGTGGCTTCCACCAAGCAATCTCGGTCCTAAGGGGCCAGCAACTCCTGAATCCAACCGTCGACATCGGCGAGCCCGCTTTCGGATCCGTCAGGAACGGCATCGTAAATCGAGGAGATGAACTGCTCAACACTGCGACGCGCACACTCGAGTTGCGCCTCTCCTGACGGCGAGCTCAGGTCAATGATCACAGCCCCGACGTCAGACCGCAGCCGGATGTCACCTTGCCCGACACTGTCAGATAGGGCGTCTCGCAAAAGATCACGTGCAAACACCCATTCGACATCACCGGACTCGGTGAATATGGTCAAGGTCACGGCGTAGGGATCCGACGGGTCGTAGGCCAGCTGAATCGGCTGCACATCTACGTCGCCCGCTGCGGTAATCAACGTGGGGACTGAATCAACAAGCATTTCAATGAACTCCAACTCTTTTGTCTCCCGCGTCCTGCCCGGAACCGGCAGCGAGAAACCCGTATGGGTGAGCGCGGCCAGTTTGTTCACCCACTCGGCGCAGCCGTCAGACCCCAGCGTGTCCGTTTCGTTACTTTGGGTAGTCGGCCGTGGAACGACTATCGTCTGGCGCAGTGGCGGCATGGGCTGGCGCATGCACATGGACCTGCCGGTACGCGGGGCAGCCAAGTTCCCAGGACCCACGCCTGGAGCCCCTGCGCAGAGTCGCGAGCTTGCCATGAGGAGACACTCGTTGGCCTAGTCTCCCGTTCGCCGGCACAGCCACGATGAACGTTGTCGAGCTCACCTTTCGCTCAGCAGCCACGGCCGGATTGGCGTCTGGGCACAGTTCTGACGAGGTAGCAGCGACCCTGGCGGCAGCCACGACCAGACGACTAGAAGTTCACAGGCCGGGCCACTCACCGTGGGAAAACCGACACGACGGCTCCGGGCGCTTAGGCTATGGCTTGTCCCCGGCCAACGAGGCCATCACACCAGCCCCACTCGGTCAGGCAACGAACTAGCGACTACGCAGCGTGAGGAATCCATGAAGGACGGCAACTGGCTCGACAAACTGCGGAGCCTAAAGGAAGATCTGCCGGGGCCCGAGATGGCCCTACCGGGTGTCCGCGCGCTCATTTCGTCGCGACTCATGCCCCCGCTCAACCCGGTGGGGGTTCTCAAGCTCAGTCGAGACCTGCTGCGCTTCGGTCCGTCGCCGGCCATCGGCTATGCCCCAGGCGCGGCCCGCCATCCTGACGCCGTGGCCATCGTTGAACCAGTCGGGGCGCAACTGACCTTCGCCGAAGCCGAGGATCTCACCCGGCGCTGCGTCACGGGCCTCAAGCAGCGCGGCATCAGCGACGCAGACGCTGTGGCGATCTTGGGGAGGAACACCATTGGCTTCGCTTTGGCCATTCCTGCGGTATCGCGCACCGGGGCCGATCTGGTGTACCTGAACCCAGGGTTTCGACCCGCCCAAATCGCAGCAATCATCCAAGATCGGTCTGTTTCCTTGGTCCTCGTGGACGACGACCTGGCAGACCGCATTCCACCGGGCACGGCCACGGCGTCCCTACCCAACCCAGACACTTGGGCCACCCCGGAACCAACCACCGGCAAGACCGGTTCGAGTCGACACATCATTCTCACCTCCGGCACTACTGGAAAGCCGAAGGGCGCTGACCGCTCCCGCACGCCGGTGGAATCGGCGGTCTCCCTGTTGGACACGTTGCCTTATCGGGAACGTGATACCCATGTCCTTGCCGCGCCCATGTTTCATTCCTGGGGCTGGCTCAATCACCGCTTCACCTCACTACTGGATGCCACCGAGGTCCTCATCCCGCGGCCGACCGCGGCTGCTGTTCTGGATGCAACGGAAGAACACCGGGCCCAAATCATTGTCGCTACGCCGGTGGTGGTGGCCCGCTTGGCCGATGCTGGCGCGCAAGGCCGCGATCTGAGCGCGCTGCGTGGCGTCCTTGTGAGCGGCTCGGCCATTCCGGCCACCGTCGTGCGCGACTTCTGCGACAAGTTCGGACCCGTCCTCTACAACTTGTATGGCTCTACCGAAGTTGGGTTCGCCACCTGTGCGGGGCCATCCGATCTCCTGGCGGCCGCTGATACGGCTGGTCGCCCGCTGCCAGGCGTGACGGTGGAAATCCTGAATTCCCGGGGGACCCAAGTGGCGACTGGTGCCTCCGGCGAGATTTGGGTCGGCTCTGCGGCCTCCTTCGACGGCTACATCGACGGAGGGGACAAGGATCGCCGTGCAGGGCTTCTCAGCACCGGAGACCTAGGGCACTATGACCCGGCGGGGCGACTATTCGTCTCCGGACGTGCGGACGACTTGATCATCAGCGGAGGGGAGAATGTTCATCCATCTGAGGTAGAGGCCGTACTGCGAGAACACCCCGGTGTGCGGGACGTGGCCGCGGTCGGTCGCACCGATGCGAAGTTCGGTCAAGCTGTGCTCGCGTATGTCGTGGCACAGGACCCGAACCTCAGTGACGCCGATCAGCAGGCCCTCATCGCGGACCTGGCAGCTTTCAGCAGGCGCGAGTTGGCTGGCTACCAGCGTCCGCGGGACATCTACCTACGCGCCAGCCTGCCGACCAACGAAACCGGGAAGGTGCTGCGGCGAGAATTGAGATAGCTACTAGCACCCCAACTTTGGTTAGGCTACCCTAACTAAATGCTCGCGATCGGGTCGTCCGCCACGACCACCCAACTCAGCCCTGCAGCGTTTGCTGCCCGTGGCCGTGAGTTGGCCGTTATCGATCAAGACCGGCCCGTGACATACGGCGAACTGGCCGATCGGGTGAACCGGCGGGTACGCGACTTAGGTGCTCCGGGACAACTGCTGGCTCTGTTTGCCCAGAACAGTCTGGAGAGCCTGACTTGGTACTTGGCGGCATTGGCCAATAGAAACCCCATCTTGCTGCTGTCCGATAGCGATCGCGGTCCTGCCGCAGAGATCCTGGCCAGGTACGAACCCGAACTCGTGGCGCGCGGCGCAGTCTTGCGTCGACTCACCGCCCTAGGCCAGTCCGGCGGCAAACCGCCCCGGGAGGTACACCCCGACCTCGCCCTGCTGCTCACGACTTCAGGTTCGACGGGATCGCCCAAACTCGTCAGACTGTCTCACGAAAACCTGATCGCCAACGCGCTTGCCATCGCCACGACGCTCCAGATTCGCCCGTCGGACCGCGCGATCACGACATTGCCCATGGCCTACTCCTACGGCCTCTCGGTAATCAACAGCCATTTGGCCAGCGGCGCCTGCCTGGTGCTGTCGCAATACTCGGTGGTGGACGACTGTTTCTGGGACTTGGTGACCAAGACGCAGGTCACCTGTTTTGCCGGTGTCCCCCACACGTACGACCTGCTTGAGCAGATCGGCTTCGCTGAGAAATCCATCCCCAGTCTCAGGTACCTCACCCAAGCGGGCGGGAGAATGCCGCCAGACCAGGTTCGTTCGTTAGCAGAACTGGGTCAGAAGCAGGGCTGGGATTTGCACGTCATGTACGGCCAGACTGAAGCGACGGCCCGCATGACCCACCTCCCCCCTGATCTGGCGCTAACCCACGCCGATTCGGTTGGGTATGTCCTGCCCGGCGGGGCGGTCAGCCTGAATCCGACGAACTCAGAACTGGTCTACAGCGGACCCAACGTCATGATGGGGTACGCCACCCAGTCGAGCGATCTGGCACTAGGTCGGACCCAGTCTTGTCTGGAGACGGGGGACGTTGCCGAAGTGGACGCTGATGGCCTCGTCCGTATTGTCGGTCGCTTGGCCCGATTCGCCAAGGTCTGCGGATTGCGCGTGGACTTGGACCGATTCGAGACCGAGCTTCAACAGGCATTGCCGGGGAACACGGAGTGCGCGGCCGTGGCCAGTAACGCCGGGATCCTGCTAGCCGTGGCCGACGACGCAAGAGACGCCTCCGCGGTCCGACGAGCGTGCGCTGTGGCGACGAAAGAGCGGTTTGGCTTGCCCGCCACGGCGGTGACCGTGATCCAAGTGGGCGAACTGCCGCGCGGCGCCAACGGAAAAGTGCTTCGCACAGAACTGGCCCAGACTGATCCATCCGCTGACCTCACCGACCCCGACGGCACCAATCCCGACAGCCTCTTGGATTTCTATCGCCACGCGCTGGGGCGCCCAGACGCAACCAAGGCGGACACATTCGTGGGTTTGGGTGGCGACTCATTGTCATATGTGGCGGTGGCCAGTGGCTTAGGGCGTCGGATGGGGAATACCCCCCGCGACTGGCCACATCGGACAGTTGCGGAACTGCAATCGCAGATCATCGCCGAGCACCAGCGCCACAAGTCCCCGCGGCGCTGGTGGCAGACCCTCGAGGCACCCGTGGTCTTGCGGGCCCTAGCGATTCTGGCCGTGGTGGGCTCCCATATCGGGACCTACGATATCCGGGGCGGCGCTCATCTCTTGATTGCGCTGGCCGGGTTCAGTTTCGCGCGTTTAATCCTGGTCGCTCAGCACGACCGGATCACCCGCGCACGATGCCTGTTGGGGAGCATCACCCGGATTGCCGTTCCCAGTCTGGCTTGGCTGGCCTTGCTGGTCCTGTTCAGCAGCGAGTACGGCCCGACCGTCCTGATGGTGAACAGTTGGGCCGGTGCAACCGAGTCCACTCCCGAATGGCGCTATTGGTTCATCGAGGCCATCGTGGTGACACTGCTACTGGCCTGGCTGCTGATGCGATCCCGCTGGTTCGACCGTGCCGAGCGAAAGCACCCATTGCTGCTGCCACTGGTGATCGCCATGGCAACGTGGGCTTTCGCGCTGGCCACCCGCGGGCCTCTAGACCAACCCGCCGCTCTCTACAGTCCCACTGCGATCATCTGGCTGTTTGCACTGGGTTGGGCGGCCACTCGTTGCCAAGGCCGCACTGATCGGTTACTCGTCTCGGCGACCCTCCTGATCGGAGCAGCAGGGTTCTTTGGGATCTCGGGGAGATTCCTCGTTGTTGGCATCGGATTCCTAGTGTTGCTTTGGATCGATAGCATGCCGCTCCCCCGCTTCCTGACCCCGCTTGTGAGTGCCATCGCTGCGGCCTCCCTGATCATCTATCTGACTCACTATCAGATTTACCCGATGCTCGGCGAGCAACTGTGGTTCGCGCTCGGTGTGGCGATCCTGGTCGGGATCGGACTGCATCTGGGCAGCCTCCGCATCGGGCAGATGTACCGGGAAGTTAGGTCGCGAGCCGCCACCGCACCCAACGCTCGGCCCTCGCGACGTCGGCCAGTGGCCCGTAAGAGACGAGCCGATGGCCCTAATCCCCCATCGCTGCGGACCGCGAACGTCCCAGAGCAGTCCGGCTACAACGGGGCGCTGGCCAGATGACAGCAGTGGCCTGCGGCGTTGACGTGACCAGCATCGCGCGGATCGAACAAACCTGGCAAAACGCGGGACCGGATTTTGTCGCGACAGTCTGGAGCGACTCGGAACTGAACGATGCTGCCGGAGATCCCGCGATGCTTGCCAAACGGTGGGCTGCCAAGGAAGCCACCATGAAGGCCTTGGGAGTGGGGGTCGACACGTTGCGGCCGATCGACATCGTCATTCGTACAACCGCAGTCGGTGCGCCCATCCTGACACTCTCGAACGCAGCGGAACGAATCGCAAGCGAGCGTGGTGTGACGGCGTGGTCGGTATCAATGTCCCACGAGGGTGATCTGGCGATCGCATTCGTAACGGCCTTAACCCAGTAACGCGCAGATCAACCCCGCAGCACAGCTCCGAATGCCTCGGCCGCAGCCGAAATCGCGGCCTGACGTACCTCAGCAACTTCCGCGGCCTGCAACGTTCGATCTGGGGCGCGATAGCGCAAGGCGAACGCCAACGACCGCTTTCCCGCACCAATCTTCTCGTCCACGAACTCATCGAACAACCGCACGGACTCCAGCAGGTCACCGCCGCCGGCCAGCAAGACGTCCCCGAGCTCAGCAGCCGACACCTCTTGGCGCACCACAAGGGCGATGTCTTCCTTAGCCACCGGCATCGTGCCCAGTTCCGGAGCTGGCACTAAGCCACCCACCGCGGCGATCAAGGCGTCCAGATCCAATTCCATGGCGCAGCTGCGGTGAGGCAGGCCAGTGGCCTCAATCACGCGCGGGTGTAGTTCCCCTGCGACCCCAATCGGTCCTGCGTCGAGCAGCAGGTGAGCCGCCCGACCAGGGTGGAACGGCGCCGCATCGGTCGGGGTCACACTCAGTTCTAGTCCGAGGGTTTGCGCCACGAGTCGACCAGCCGCAATCGCGGTGGCCCAGGACGCCGGGCGTGGTTCCCCCCACCAACCGCCGGCTACTTCAGCACCGGTCAGGAGCACCGCCACGTGACGGGGCTGATCAGGAAGAATCGCCGCCAAAGCGTCCAGTTCCGCTTCGGTGGGTTTTTGAGTCACGGTCGGTCGCGTTGGAGCCGCCATCCTATCCTTGGGCTGGGACTTGGCCTGGAAAATGAGTCCCAGCTCAAACAGGGCGAGGTCTTCGGCCCCACGACTGAGATTGCGTAGGGCAGTCGAGATGAGTCCGGGCAAAAGCGTGGTCCGGAGTAATGGCTGCTCATCGCTCAACGGGTTGGCGAGCCGCACTGTGGCACGACGCGCGTCATCGCTGGGCAAGCCCAGGACGTCCAAGTCTTTGTCGCCGATGAACGGGTAAGCGGGCGCCTCCACAAAA
>JAHZKU010000078.1 GCA_022600255.1 Actinomycetes bacterium
ATGTTCGTGCGTGAGCGCACCGCGCGGCCGGTTGGGTTACGACCACACATTGAGCAGGCCTTTAGAAATCCCGAGGTTCGCATCGACTTCTCAGGCTTCACAGCCGAGACGCTCCACGGCATCATTACCGAGCCGCTGGACAGAGTGCGCGAGGGCAGGCTGCAGCCTGAATCGGTGACACTCCGGCTATTGCTGCCAGATCTAGCTTCGCCGCTGGCGTTGCCGGTAGCCGCTGGCGGGGATGCCGCCCAGTCGCAACTTGCGCGAGAACGAATGGCGGACATCACCGACCGCCACACAGGCGCGATCCGAGCGGCGGTCGAGGAGCTCGAAGACCTGGGTTTAGTGCCACAGGCGAAAGTTGAAGCCCGGGTTTATGATTCATCCCCCTTGTTCAAGGCGTACATCATCAACGACTCCGATGCGTTCTTCGGTTACTACCCGGTGATGCGCCATGACGTGCTACTCGGCCGGAAACGCACGGCCATCTACGACCCAATGGGTAAGGACGCGGTGATGTTCCACTACATCGACGACGGAGACCCGGAATCGACCGGTACCCAGTTCGTGACGCAAACCCGTAACTGGTTCGACAGTATTTGGGAATCAATTGCGCGGCCGTTGACATGAGTGAAGCAGCGGAAGTCGTTTCGAGTGCGAGAGCATTGTTACTCGACTTTGACGGACCCATCACTGGCCTGATGCCGCCGCCGTTGAACGCCCAAGCCGCGGAACAAGCGCGACTTGCCCTGCAGGAGATTCCGCTTCCAGACGAGATCGCCACCACGACAGACCATCTGGCTGTCCTGCACTTTGCTGCCGCCCACCGTCCAGACAGATACAGCAGTGTCGAACGGGCCTGCTCAGAGGCAGAGATTGATTGCGCACGACGCAGCCAGCCAAGCCCCGAGGCGCAGGCCCTTTTCGAGGATGCGCAACGCCGATCTGTACCGGTGGCGGTCGTCAGCAACAACAGTGCATATGCGGTGCGAGAGTTCCTTCATCGGTTCAGTTGGGCCGCCGCGGGGCGTGTGTTCGCTTGCAGGACACCGGAAGTCGGGGCCAGGTTGAAACCGGACCCGTTCCTCGTCCAGAGGGCGATTGCGCTTCTACGCGTGCACTCCGACGACTGCATTTTCGTTGGCGATTCGGTGTCCGACGTGCAGGCCGGCAACGCAGCTGGCGTGCGGGTCGTCGGCCTGGCAAAAACCCCTGAACGTGGCCGACAGCTGCTTGCGGCGGGGGCGGTAGCGCTCATCGAACGGGCCCCCTGATACAGCGGCGGCGCGGCGGGGTTTTGTCCAGTGGGCGCCGGCCCTGTCCTGGCTGGAATAGCATCTCGCCAGGTCGTACTGGCTTGTCGTGGCCCCAATGCTCCCGCAGGCGACATCACGACAGCACGTCGACGCATAAGTCGGAATTATTAAGTCCCAGTGGTGTTTTCGGGATTGGGAGGACTGGTTCCCGTTGGTTCCGTCTCGATATGCGGAGACGGCATGGATCGTCACACCCCGTGAATCAATGGTCTAGGGCTCTCCATCGGTGGCTGCGCCGCGACGGCCGCATTGGCCGGGATCTATCCCGAGGGGAAGCCGCCCTACGTACCGAAGCAATGTCGGACACAACGCCGGTCGCAGTCTCGTCATGGGTGGGCTAACACCGCACCATCATCGAGATCTATCCGGCTGAGATGCAACGATTCTCGGTACCGAACGCCGAGCAAAGGTCAGAACTCGCCGGACCCTCCAACGTTCGAGGACTTCCACCGTGGTAACTGCAGTATCGACGAGATGTCTCTTGCCCACGTTCATGGGACCGTTTGAGCTGAGTTTTGCCACGGTCATGGGCCACCTCGTTGCCCCTGGTAAATGACAGTCCCCGGAGAAGGACGTGGGCGTGTCCTGAATCCTGACCACAACTACTCGATCAACAGCGATGCCGTCTGTGCCCAGCGGTGAGCTTTCATTTTCGGGCTTCCCGACCAATCGCTGCTGGCCTGCATACGTCCTCCGGCTGCATGGTGTTGAGTCGAGACGAAGCGGCTACCTGGCCGACCCTCTCACAGATGATCAAGTCGCCAAACCCAAAGACTGGTAACACCGGCGGCACGTAGGAAAGGACACACGCATGAGCAATATGAATCAGGCCTTTGATCGCCATATCCACCGGGTCCTGCTTGGGATCACTGCCATCACGCTCGGTATCGGAACAGTGGTCTACCGCTTCGCCGAAGACATGTCGTGGCTGGATGCGTACTACCTGAGCGTGGTCACGCTCAGCACCGTCGGATACGGGGACCTCGCGCCGCAGACGGTGTTTGGGAAGGTCTTCACGACCTTCTACATCTTCTCCGGGGTCGGCATTTTGACGACGTACATCGCCTACAGCATGCGGCGCCACCTCAACCGTATTCAGCCACTGAAACAGAACGCGGACGGCAATTAGCGGTGCGGGAATTGCCAGGTGCGCGGCGCGTCTGAGGCGCGCGAGTTCGCAGCCGCTACGCCTCGGCGCGCAGTAACCCGCGCAGCCGTTCGGTCTTCTCCGGGGTCCAGCCGGGGGGCTGCAGCACCGCGGCCCAGGCGTTGGCGACGTTTTTCTCGTAGCGGTGGCCGTGCCCGTCGGGCACATCGACGGCGATTGCCATATCGGCCGACACCTGCAGGAACGTCACCACCGGGATCCACCGCACGCTGCTCAGCACGTCGTAGCCGCGCGGTTCGCGCAGCCAGTCGGGCTTGGAGAACAGCAGGTCGGGGTTCCACCAGGTGATTGG
>JAHZKU010000079.1 GCA_022600255.1 Actinomycetes bacterium
GAGACCAAGGCCGGAACGATTCCAGGAATCATCGCTAGCTCGGCCAGTACCGCCGGAACGCCGGGGTATGGGAAAGCCTGCTCCGGATCGGCGACGATGGGTGCCAACGTGCCGTCGTAGTCACAACACACCAACACCCAGGGTGCCTGCAGCACCTCGACAAGGGCCTCCTGCAACAGCGGCGCTGTCACCGCGCGTTCCGACCTTCCAACTGCCGCTCGAAGTCCAAGGCCCACCGTTCCACGTCATGCTCGAAGACACCGTGGCGCAGTGCCAGCATCCGCTGATGTGCCTCTTCCGGGCTAGTGCGCGATGCATCCAGGATGCTGCGTTTCATTCCATCGATATCGTACGGATTCACCAACCAGGCCTCGTGCATGGAGTTGGCCGCTCCGGTGAATTCACTTAGCACCAGGGCGCCGTCTTCGTTGATCCGGCAGGCCACGTATTCCATCGCCACCAAGTTCATACCGTCCCGAAATGGGGTGACCAACATGACGTCCGCCGCCACATACATGGCAACCAGCTCATCACGCGGCATGTTCTGGTGCAGATAGTGGATCGGGGTAACCCCCAACTTGCCGATGTCACCATTGGCCCGGCTCACCAACAGCTCGATGTCCTCCCGAATCCGCTGGTACTCCTCCACGTTCTCCCGGCTTGGGGTGGCGACCTGCACGAACACGGTCTCTTCTGGGTCAAGGTCCTCATCTTGCAGCAACTCGGTGACGGCCCGAATCCGTACATCAATCCCCTTGGTGTAGTCCAAGCGGTCCACGCCGAGCATGAGGACTTTGGGATCACCGAGGTCGCTGCGGATCTGTTTGGCCCGAGCTTGTACTTCTGGCGAGGCAGCTAGCTCTGCAAAGTCGGTGGCCCGGATACCGATGGGGAACGCCTCCACATGCACCGTGCGCGTGCCGGACAGTTCATCGACGACCACTCGGTCTCCACCCGGCCGCAGCGCCAGGAAACGGCGTACTAGACGCAGGAAGTTGACGGCGCCGTCCTTGGTTTGGAACCCGATCAGATCCGACCCCATGAGCCCCTCGAGAATCTGACGGCGCCAAGGAAGCTGGCTGAAGATCTCCGCTGGCGGGAACGGGATGTGCAGGAAGAAGCCAATCCGCAAATCGGGGCGCAGCATCCGCAGCATGCGGGGCACCAACTGCAGTTGGTAGTCGTGAATCCAGACGACAGCTCCGGGAGGCGCCGCTTGCGCCGTGCGGCGAGCAAACTTCTCGTTAACCCGGCGGTAGGTCTCGAACTGGGTGCGGTGATAGATCGGCGGCACGATGGCGTCGTGATACAGCGGCCAAATGGCGCCGTTGGAGAAGCCTTCGTAGTAGCCCTCAACCTCCGCTTTCGTCAGCAGCACTTCATCTAGCTGCAGATTGCCAGTTCCGGCCGGGGGCGGCGGCACATCTTGCCGGCGAGCGTCCTCAAACCGGCCACTCCAGCCGATCCACGTTGCATCACGATCCCGCAGCACCGCTTCCATGGCGGAAACTAGGCCGCCCGGCGCGGGACGCCATCCGCTGTCTTCGTCAAATTCGATGGGCAGCCGATTCGCCACTACCACCAGTTCGCGCTGTTCGATGTCCTCTGCTGCTACTGATCCCATGTCATCCGTCCATCGCTAGCCTCGGTGCTTCCATCCTAACTGCGGCCAGCCACCCTTGTGACGGGGCGATAAATGGCCGATCCGCGAGAATCAGACCCGCCTTACAGTCGTGGCGTAAGGGCGCCTGCGGGAATATCGACCTCTGGTCCGGCCGAACGCAGATCAATCAGGTGCAGGTCATCGTGGATCACCGACCAAACGGCGGCCGGCCAACCGATCAGCCAGAGCCAGTTCCCACCCGACTCGCCCACATAGACCACTCTGTCTGGCGACGCCAATGACCATAGCGGGGTGATCCAGCGCCCAGCGTGCACCTTGGTATCGCACGGGGTATCGGCAATCTCCTCACCTGGATCAAAGTAAGGGAGTCCAGCCAAGCGCGCGCCAAACCCGATGCCGGGCTGTTCGGAAACGATGAGCAGATCGCTAGGGCCGTCCGTCAGCGACTGACCAGCCAGCGCTGTGACTGCGGCGACCGCCCCGGAACGTGAGTCTCCGACGCGCTGGATTCCCGCAGAAACCCAAGCCACGGGCAAAGGCCAGGCAAACCAGATAGGGACTTGGGCGGATCGGATCATCCCCGGCAGATGGTCCTGGTCCAGCAAGACGGCCGTCTCTACGGGCGCGACATCACCATGAATCGGGCAGCGATAGGCCGAACTCATCAGATCGGGAATCTGCAGGGGCCCGCCGCACTGCGGGCAGTTCTTGCCGGCCATCGCGCACTATCCTCTTGGCTCGTTGGGTTCCGGGCTGCTGCTGGTGCCCTCAGTTTCGCTGGCTGCTGGCACCGCGGGGTCCAACGGCGGTGGCCACACCGCTGCGATACCCAACGCTTTGCGGGCTTGTGCCATGAAGTCGCTGTCGCACAACACGTCATAACGAGCAGCGATGATCTGCTGTTGGGACACAAACTCGTGACGACGACCCTGAATGGCGAAGGATGCCAGGCCGAAGACGATGCCGAAACCAGAGCCGTAAAGCAGACCCAGCAGAACGTATTCCACCGCTGACGCCTCTTGACCACCGAAAAAACTGACGAACAACCCAATGAAAGCACCTAGCCAGGCAAAGGTTGCCAAACCGCCCAAAGCAGCTCTGGCCCAAGACATCCGTCCCAGGACAGCCTCGACCATTCGCAGGTCCACGCCCACGATCGCCACGTTCTCAACCGGGAACCGCGCATCGCTTAGTCGATCAACCAGTTTCTGGGCGTCTTCGTACGCGTCAAATGACTGCAGCACGGGCCGCTTGGTGATGTCGTTGGGCGCAAGTCGCGTTCTGGCCATAC
>JAHZKU010000080.1 GCA_022600255.1 Actinomycetes bacterium
GACTAAGTTGTACGTAGGCAACCTCGCCTACTCAATCGATGACGATACCTTGGCCAACGCGTTTGCCGAATTCGGCACCGTAGCATCGGCCGTTGTGTTGTCAGATCGTGAAACCGGCCGTTCGCGTGGTTTCGGGTTCGTAGAAATGTCGTCAGACGCCGAGGCGGCTGCCGCGATCGACGGCCTCAACGATCAAGAGCTAGACGGGCGTCCGCTCGTTGTGAATGAAGCCCGTCCTCGTCGTGAACGCGGCGGCGGCGGAGGCGGCTACGGCGGCGGCGGAAACCGCGGCGGTGGCGGTTACGGCGGCGGCGGAGGCGGCTACGGCGGCGGCGGAAACCGCGGCGGTGGCGGCTACGGCGGCGGACGCGGCGGCTACTAAGCCACAAGCAGCATCGTAAAGGGCGGGAACCGATTCGGTTCCCGCCCTTTACCGTCTCCTGGCCGGCAAGCGCCAGCCACGGAAAACCTCAAGCCCCGACATCAGCGACCTGTGAACTTCGCATCGCGCCGTTCCAAGAAACTCATGACGCCCTCGACGGCGTCCTCGCTGGCCTGTACCTGCGGCAGGATCTCGGTCAGATGTGCCGCAGCCGCTCCGGGACCTTCCCGCCGACCGATCCGGGCGTTGGCCAATGTGCCTTGCACCCCAAGTGGCGCTTGGGCCGCGATCACTTGAGCAATCGCGGTCGCGCGCGCGAGTTCTTCCCCTGGGGCAACAACCTCTTGCACCAAGCCGATTCGATAGGCCTCTTGCGCGCCGAACTCTTCACCTGTGAGCAGGAACTTCATGGCGTTCCCCCAGCCCAGTGAGGCCGGTGCGCGGAACGTTGCCCCACCAAACGGCAGGATTCCCCGGCCGATCTCCAACTGCCGGAAACGCACATCATCGGCGGCGATCACGATGTCGGATGCAAGGGCCAGTTCGATGCTGAGGGTGAACGCAATCCCCTGAACGGCCATGACGATCGGTTTAGGCACTGGGGTGCCATAGACACCGTAGGGGTCATACTTGGCGTCGCCACCTAACGCGTCCGGGCCGTCTTTCTGAACCGCCGGTCCCACCTCAGCCAGGTCGAGCCCCGCCGAGAAGTTCTTACCGTGTGCGTAGACGACCCCAACGCGCAACTCGGGATCATCCCCAAGTTCCTCATAAGCCTTGGCGAACTGCTCAATCACCGCCAGATTGAACGCGTTGTACTTGTCCGGCCGATTCACACCGATCAGCAGGACATGGCCGTCCCGCTCGATTGTCACTAACTGGTCGCTCACATGTACTCCCCGGGTTGCCGCCAGTTCGGCGGGTGCTATTTGCTTGTGACCTCTTCAGGCTCAAGGTATTCATCATCGTCGGCAATCTCATCGGAGGAACCTTCGATATTGATCTCCGGGAGGATGCGTTGTAGCCACTGCGGCAACCACCAGTTGGCCTTTCCCAACATCGACATCAGGGACGGCACCATCACCAAGCGCACGACGAAGGCGTCGATGATGATGGCAGAAGCCAGTGCCAGGCCGAAGAGTTTGATCTCTTGTGTGGTGCTAGGAACAAATGCCAAGAACACGCTGGCCATAATGGCCGCGGCAATCGCAACCACTCGGCCCGATCCGGCTAGGCCGCGGCGAACCGCCACCGCATTGTCCTTTGTCCTGCCCCATTCCTCCTGCATTCGCGAGACTAGGAACACTTGATAATCCATGGAGAGGCCGAACAGAATCGCGAATACGATCACCGGGAGGAACGGTGCAATCGGGCCGGTCGTTTCCACCCCGATGAAGCTGGATAACCACCCCCACTGGAACACCGCGACCGTGACCCCTAGTGCCGCACCAAGACTCAGTAACGAGGTGATAGCCGCCGTAAGCGGCACCACGATGCTTCGGAACAAAATCACCAGTGCCACAAAGCCTAGGCCGACCACCACGGACAAGAACAATGGCATGGAATTGATCAACACCGAAGTGAAGTCGGCTGTGACCGCCTGGAACCCACCCACATAGGACTTGGCGCCGGTCTGCTCTTCCGCCGCTGGCAATGTCTCATCTCGCAACTCATTGAGTAGGTCAGTTGTGGCCTCCTCCTGCGGAGAAGTCTCCGGGACCACCTGAACGGCAGCCACCTCGGTATCCGGCTCCACAAACAGCGGCAGCATCTCCACCGTGGGCAGCGTGCTAGCGACTCCTGGTGTGTTGTCGATGGCGGTGATGGTACCCGCCAATGCGGCGGTGTCCCCCGCCTCGGGCAACTCAACTGCAACAAAGAACGGCCCATTTACACCAGGGCCAAAGCCCTCGGCGAGTAGGTCGTACCCATCACGCAATACATTGCCTTCCGGGCGACCACCGTCGTCGGCGAAACCCAGTCGCATCCCCAACACAGGCGCGGCCACCGTTAGGACGACAAGGAGCGACACGATAAACGGAATGACAGGGATCTTCTGGAGGAATCGGCCGTAGTGGGCCCAGGCGCCACCTTCGGGGTGCCAGGTTTTGTCCTTGCGCGCCCAGGGCATCCGCCAACCCAGCGCCTTGTCGCCGAGCAAACCCAGCAATGCAGGCAAGAGCCAGAGGGCCGACAGCATCACCATGAGTACTGTGACAGACGCCCCCACGGAGAGGCCGTTGAAGAAGTTGATCCCGAGCACCCAGAGGCCGCTCAGGGCGATGATCACGGTAACGCCGGCGAAGGCCACCGCGCGCCCCGCCGTGTTGACCGCCTCAATCGCGGCCGAATGGGCATCACTACCCGACATCTTGGCCTGGCGGAACCGGTTCACCACGAACAGGGCGTAGTCGATGCCGACACCGAGGCCAATCATGGCCGCCAAGGTGGGCCCGAACGTGGCCACGTCTAGGAACCGGGCGGCGAATACGACCAGCGTCAGGCCGGCAAACACGCCAACCAACGCGACCACAATGGGCAGGCCGGCGGCAATGATGGAACCAAACGCCAGCAACAAAATGATGATCGCGACCACCAAGCCAATGATTTCGCTGCTCGGCGGCTCACCGGCGGCAAAAGACAGCGCGGAACCGGTTGCACCGGCCTCTAGCGTCGGCGGATTGTTGAGTTCGGCAACCTCGGACACGATGGTGGCGGCATCCTCGGGGCTAAGGCTCTCTGGGGCAGCATCACCAGCCAACGTCATCGTCGCGTAAGCCACGGACCCATCTGGACTCACGGGCGAAGACGCTTCTTGCGCAGCCGCGATGGCCTCCTGAGTGGCCTGCTGTTGCTCAGGAGGGAGTTCGGCAATCGCGGCTTCGTCGAACGCTTCGGGCAGCACGCAGGCATCACCAATGGTGTCACCGGTGGGTAGCTGCACACACGCGATCGAGTCCAGTTCACTCAAACTAGTGAGCGTCGGAGTCACCTCCGCTAGAACAGCAGGATCCACGGCCGAACCGGATTCCGGAGACCAAACCACCCGGATCGTGGCCCCGGCGGACTCCGAAGCCCCAGCCGTTTCTGATAGCAGTTCTTGGGCGGTGGACGACTCGGTGTCGGGCAACTCGAAGGAATCGTTATAGGTGCCCCCGAACCCAAAGCCCA
>JAHZKU010000081.1 GCA_022600255.1 Actinomycetes bacterium
ACCTGCCCCCGGGAAGCGACTGTCTGGACGTCGGATCGGGACGCGGCACGATCGCGGTGTGGCTGGCACATTCGCTTCCGAGCGGACAGGTTACGGCAGTCGATCTGGACCACGAAGCCTTCCTGGATGATCGGCCACCGAATCTCACCCTCGAGACTGGCGATATCCGCCAATTACCGTTGCCGTCTGCCGCCTTCGACCTGATCCATGGCCGGGCAATCCTGGGGTTCATCCCGACCAGGGTGGATTTGCTAACAGAGTTCTTTTCAGCAATCAAACCCGGTGGAGCGATCCTGTTGACTGAGATGGATTTCGGCAAGATTGCAGCCGGGCCCGACAAAGTCTGGGCCGCGTTCTGGACCTCCTATCTCGCGTTCGCCGATGCACAGGACTGGGACCTGCGACTCGGCGGCAAACTTCCACACATGCTTGCCCAAGCCGGGTTTGTTGATGTTGATTGTCGCCACATCGCCCCAACCCTGAATATCGCGTCGCAAACCGCCAGCGGCGCAGAGGCCCGCACCTGGTCCCTAACACTGGCTACCCTGGCCCCTAAGCTGATCGGAGGTGGATTCATGGCCGAGTCACAACTCAGCGCCGCGATCGACGTCATTCGCAATCCGAACGCGTACACCCCCGGACCCGGTTTCGGAGTCGTGACCGCCAGAAAACCTATTGCCGGTGCTGATCACTCAACACAGGGCAGCGCCTAAGCCAAGGACACAAAGGCGGTCCCCACTCGCATCAGCCCTGCCGATCAAGCCCCCCCGAGTCAGTCGGACAAGAATCGGGGCGACACAGAACGCCGCCCTTCGAGGAGAAGCAACGACTACTTATCCTTTTTGCTCGCATACAGCGTGACCATACTCGTCGGGTTCTCGATCACTACTCCGAAAACTCGTAGGGGAGGTCCTAGCATTCTGACTGTCGCCTCACACCGACGCGTTCGCGTACGCTGGAAGGAATCCAGCTAGGGAGGGTCCGTGCCGACATCGCAGTCGCGCCAAGCCGAACAACAAGCCGCGTTCCGCGCGTGGAAACGCCTTTGGTGGCTCGGCTTCACCGTTGGGGTGCTCCTCGCGATCTCCCTAGGGACACTCGCGATCGGGTTCTGGGAGTTCAGCACGGATCCGGACACCAGTTTCACGAGCGACTTCCTGGTGATCAACGCATTCCTGTTCGCTGTGCTCTTATTCGCTTTCCTGCGGGTGTCTCGGGTCGTGCGCGATCGGGCCCCCCGCGCGGCCCCGCCATCAGCCAAGTCGGTTGGACGCAAAGGCACCGGCGCCAGCGCGTAGGGGCACGCGAAAGCACCATCACCGCGGTTACCATTCGACAACAACCCCGCGCGCGCGCCTCGGCTGGCCATACAATCACGAGGCAGGCGGGCTGTCTGTATCCGCAAAGACTGGTATTGGATGAAAGATGTCTGTTGAGACCGCCGCGGAACCGGAGCGCCGGTTCATCCCGACCTACCGATACCGGGGCACCTGGATAGAAACCCTGATATCGAGCCTCCTGGGCCTGGTTGCCTCATTCGTACTGTCCATGGATGCGATCATCCTGGCCCAAGATGGCGACGCCGAACTCTCCTGCAACATCAACGAGAAGATCTCTTGTGGCGCTGTCGGCGTGAGCTGGCAAGCAGAACTACTCGGCTTTCCAAACGCTTTCCTAGGGTTGATCGCCGAGCCTGTCATCATCACGATTGCGGTCGCGTCTATCGCTGGGGTCTTGTTTCCCCGGTGGTTCATGCTGGGCGCCCAAGTGGTGAGTTCCATCGGCTTCGTCTTCGCGCTGTGGCTGTTCCATCAGAGCTACTTTGAGATCGGGCGCCTGTGCCCTTACTGCCTGCTGATCACCGGCACCACCACCTTGATCTTCTTCGCATTTACCCGGGTGAACGTCCTTGAAGGGAACTTCGGCACAGGGATTCGGGACCGTTTTGGAACCGCGTTCCGCGTCTACCACGCCGATATCATCACCGCCGTTCTCCTGATCGCGGTGATTGCCGCCATGGTGGTGTTCCGCTACCTATAGCCGACTGCTGCCTTGGCCGTCACCCGGTCGACCAAACTCCCGATTCCGCCGAGACTGGCAAATGGTCGACCGCCCTCCCGTGGACTGTCGTGGCTCGACCCAGAACCGGCTAGGCCAACCTTTTGGCCATCTCGTCATACTTCTCGAACCCGTAGAGCCACCGGAAAGGCCAAGCGGACTTGGTGGCCGTCACCACAAATCCGAGCCGTTCGTAGAGCGCTTTAGCCCTGGAGTTGGTGTCAACGACGGACAGAGAGACAGTGGCGAACCCCCGCTCACGCGCCACACTCTCTGTCTCCCGAAGCAGGGCCGCACCCACACCCTTGCCGCGGGCCGTTGGCGCCACGCAGATCCAATCGACGTGCAGGGCTCCCGGCGCTGGCTTGTCGTCCAAGGGTGCCACCAAGGCCAACCGCACCACCCCGCCCAGCAAACCGTAGATCTCGCGGGCTCCCCGCCACTCACCGGTCTTGGTGGGATGGTCCTGATCCACCAACATCAAGATGCCGAGCAACTCGTCATCCTCGACCGCGCTGAGCATCGCGTCCGAATCCATCATGTGGGTGACGAACCGTTTGCCTTTTTCCGCGTCACCCAGCAGCGGTCGCTTCAGCTTTTGACCAAATCCCGCCCAGAACAACTCGGCGGCTTGCGAGCGCAGCTCGGGAGGTAACCCGCGGATGATCTTCATGCTGGCATCGTAACCGGGTTGGGTATCCCTTGGCCGATCTGGCGCCACGTCAGCTGCCGACCTGCCAGAGGAGGATTCCCAGCGCCCACGACGTCAACTTGCCCGATGCCCAACTCCAGAAGGTACGATCTCTGGATGGGTCTACGCGGTGTCACGGAGCTGGTGGCAGCCGCCGTCGCAACACTGTCCTTGGCCAGCTGCACGGAGCCGGTTAACCCAGACAGCACCCCCGGTGACAACACGAGTGCGGCCGAAAGCGTGGACAGCCTAATCCCGGCCGCAACGCCGGATGCGCAGGCAGGTAAGCCGGCTCCCCGGCCCGGCGCTGCCAGCCTGGCAGCGTCGCCTCCGACCCGCGTGAACCCACCAGCGGTTAAGGCCGATCGTGCCCGGACGGTCAAACGGATCAAGACCAAGAATCGCGTCGTGTTCTTCACCATCGACGATGGCGGTGTAGAGGAAGCTGCTACGGCTCGGCTCCTTGTGCGCAAGGGCATCCCGGTAACTGCGTTTCTCACCGAGGAGTACGTTTCACAAAACCCCGAGTTCTATCAAGGCATCTCCAAGACAGACAAACAGGTTATTCAAAACCACACCGTCACGCACCCGCAACTCCCCCTGCTGAATCTGGCTGGGCAAGAGGCCGAGATCTGCGGAGCCAACCGCTGGCTCTCGGATCTTTACGGAAAAAAGCCATGGCTCCTGCGCCCGCCCTATGGCGAATCGAATGCGACCACCGAAGTCGCGGCCCGCAATTGCGGTCTGGACTATGTGGTGCTGTGGACAATCAACATGCCGGAGGGCGGGAAAGGCCGATTCCAATACAGTCAAGGCGATGAACTGGCACCTGGCGACATCATTCTGGCGCATTGGCGGCCCAATCTGCATCAAGATCTGAAGCGGGCCCTGCGCGAGATCCGGCGGCAAGGGTTTCAAGTCGCGGCCTTGCAGAACTACCTGCCCCGGGTGCAGCGCTGATCATCTTGGATAGCCGGCCCAGCGCGACCGTACTGGCTACCCGCCACATACCCGCCCGCGAGTGCTCGCGCGACGCTGACCGCCTCGAGAGTATCTGATCCCCCGAATCACCTTGCTAGGCCTCAGCCAAGCCTGCCCAGCCGCCGGTTCGCTCAGGAGCGCGACCACCGCGCCCATTCTCGGCGAGCAGTCCCAGCACGGCCGTCGCGGCCAGAGTCTTCGCGCCAATCGCAATACAACGTTCATCGACGTCAAAATGAGAGTTGTGCAGATCCAACCGTTCGGCATCGGCTGGATCGTGAGTTCCGAGTCGCAGATACGCGCCCGGTGCGGCGTTGGTCATCCAACCGAAGGAGTCCCCACCCCAAGAGTGTTCCGTTTCGCCCACCGCCTGCGTACCCACCAGTTGGCGAGCCGCCGTTGCCATGGTGTGCATCGCTTGCGCATCGTTAACCACAGGCGGCACACCTTGCACGTAGTTCACCTCGCACTGGGCGGACGACCCCGCAAGTGCGTCAGCGAGGGCAGCATCTAGTTCCCCCCGGACCCTTTCCCAGGTTTGCCGGTCTCGGGAACGCACTGACCCGGTCAGGAACGCCGAGGACGGGATCACGTTGGCGGCCGCACCTGCATGGACTGCGCCAAACACGAGCCGACAAGCGTCGTGACCGCCGAGTCGATCCGACAGCAGTGATGGCAGGGTGGTGATGACGTGTGCCACCACTGTTACTAGATCAACGGTGAGGTGCGGCCTGGCCGTGTGGCCGCCAGGACCCCGCAGGGTGATCTCCAGCCAGTCCGAGGCGCTCGTAATCGGGCCGACTCGGGAACCAACCCGGCCCACGTCTTTCTTCGGGTCACAATGCAGCGCGTAGACCGCGGCTACGTCATTGAGCCAACCGGACTCGACCACCTCCACGGCGCCACCGGGAACACTCTCCTCCCCCGGCTCGAACACCAGGCGGACCCGGCCAGGCAGTTGCCCGACCTCGGCCAAGTCCTGCAAAACTAACCCGGCCCCTAAGACCACCGCCGTGTGCACATCGTGCCCACAGGCATGGGCCACTCCTTCGTTGCGCGACCGGTACGTGACATCAGTCTTAGCATCGGGCATCGCCAAGGCATCGATGTCTGCGCGCAACGCGACTACGGGCCCACCTGAACCGATCTCACAAACCAGGCCGGTCCCTGAGTCCAATATCTGCGGAATCAACCCGGCCAACTGCAATCGTTCGGCGAGGGCATCCGTGGTCGCTACTTCTTTGAAGCTCAGCTCAGGCTCGGCGTGGAGTCGGCGCCGGAACGCAATGAGTTCCTCGTTGCGGCTATCGACGCCGATTGCGATGCGGGAGACCGTGTCTTCTGCGAGTTGTGTCCCGGGTGGGCCTTCGGTCACTGGATCACGTCCTGGCTGAACTCGTTCATCAGCGATTGCACAACATCAGACAATGAGCCGCTCTCGTCCAAGACCGCCCGTTGCCGCGCATAACTCCCGCCAACACTCAAGATGGTGTTGATGTCAGCCAACTCCGCCACACAGTTCAGCTTCGTGGCCGTGGGTTGTAGTCGGCTCAACCAATCGCGAATGTCATCTTTGATCGCACGCGCGGCCCCGGTCTGGTCAATCAGTTCCGCATCAAGGCCGTACCGGGCGGCCCGCCACTTGTTCTCCCGAACGACCCACCCGATCGTCTCGGCCGGGGCGGTTCGGTCATCAATCGCCTGGTCCAGATAGTCCACGAGACACTGCGCCAACGCCGCCAAGGCAGCGGTTTCCCGCAGGGTGGCCAGGCTGTCGCACATCCGAAACTCCAACGTTCCATAGAGGGCATGTGGCCGCAGGTCCCACCAAATCTCACGTACGGTGTGGATCGATGAGCTGGCGATCATGGCATCGATGAACGCTGCGTAGTGCTCCCAATCGGCAAACAGGGACGGCAGCCCCGCCGTGGGCATGGCCTCGAAAATCTTGCTGCGTACTGAGGCCAATCCGGTCTCCTCAGATTCCCAGAACGGACTCGAGGCCGATAGGGCGATGAAGTGGGGCAGGAATCCGGTGAGGTGATTCATGATGTGAATCACCTTGTCCGCGTCGCCGACCCCCACGTGAAAGTGGGTGCCATGAATCTGCAGCCGCTCGGCGGGCCAGCGAATCCGATTCACCAACTGGTCATATCGTTCGCTGGGGCTGCGCACTAAGGTTTTAGGGTCGGCGAACGGATGGACCCCGCCGCCGATCAGGGCCAAACCGTGTTTGTCGAGCTCATCAGATACTTCGGACACGGTGGCCGCTAGATCATCGCGCGCCTGGGCAGCCGTCAGGTTTACCCCCGTGATGATCTCGATGGTGGACAGGAACAGTTCGTGTTTTGCCTTGGGGTGCTCCACCTCTTGGTGGCGATCAGTGAGGGCTCCGATGATCTCGTTGGATGCTGGGACCAACTGGCCGGTTTGCCGATCGACGATACCCAGTTCGATCTCCACACCAAGAGATCGTCGAGGCGAGGGGTTGAACTCAAGTCCCATGTCCGCAACGACTCCTTGTCGGATCAACAGTGCGCATTCAGCCTAGCGGCGCGGGATCGCTTGTCACCTGCCAACAAGCCCGAGGAGCGGAATCGGAACGCTCTGTGTGCGGCGGTCTGCCCAGCCTGGCGGTCCTGCCCGCAGCCAGGTCGGCGGGGATACCACCGCCCGCTAGGAAGGTAATGCCCCCCGGCCCTGCCACTCCCAACCAACCTAGATCTGCGCATCCCAACCCGTTTGCTGCCGATTCCACTCCGCTTGCTGCCCATACTGCGTCCGTCGGCAGCCCAGTACCGCAATGACGGCGCGGAGCCAGTAGCGACCGGTGGTCTGGGTCAGGACTCGATTTGATCCAATCGCATGACAATGAGCTGTTCCAGTAACTCTTGGGGGAGCGGGGTGTCGATTCCGAACCGCAACGCCCCCTTGCTCCATGTGTAACCGGCCAAATCCGCAGCCAACAGCGGCAGAATCGTGCCACTCATCGGATAGTAGGAGCAATGCGACTGAGCGGCACCGAACCCACCCACCAGCTTGCCGTGCACCCGATAGGCCGGCACGCCATACGCTAGCCCTGGTTCAGCTTCCGGCACGAGCGCCACCATCGCAGCGCGCAGGGTCTGCAGCGTCGATCGCTGTGGCTCGGGGACATCATTGAGGTACGCCTCGATCTGCTCGTCAGACATCCAGGCTCCCTTCTCGTCGCTTGCCAATGCTGGCACAGACCGGACTTGCGCAGCCAAACGCCCGGTTGCCGAGAGTCACGGCGCCTTTTGACCCCAACCAATTAGCGGTCGTGCCGGTTGCCCGCCCATGGCAATTTCGAAAGCCGTTCCAACATGCACATCGGTCAGGCAGGCTCTGCGCAGTGTCTCTCGCACCTCGTCGCGGGAAAGCCCGGAATCACCGCCCGCCGTACGCTCCCAATCCCACTGCACAAAAACCCCACCGGGCCGCAGACCACCGACTAGACGCTCGACCTCGCCGGGGTAGTCGGGCAGGAAAGAGCAGACCGACGAACAAACGATCAGGTCGTAGCGTCGCTGCGGATGCAGATCCTCCAGATGCCCCGCAAGCTCTACGGCGGACCAGTGTTGTGCCTCGATCTTCGCGCGCACCACCTCTCGCATGGCTGGCGAGGTATCCAAAGCATCCACAGCGGCGCCACTGGAGACCAGTTGCTCGGTGAGCAGCCGCACCTTGGCAGACAGCAACTCCACGACGGAAGCCTGCTGCTCCTGGTAGGCGATGAGCTTTTCGACATTCCCCACGCCCTCAAATTCGATGAGCATGGCGGCGATGGCCCTGCGCTCTTCGATCATCTCGGCGTTGCTGGGC
>JAHZKU010000082.1 GCA_022600255.1 Actinomycetes bacterium
CGGTTGGGGCGCCGCTTGGGCCAGCCTGGCGTTGGCCGCAACCAACTCCGCGATTCGGGCCTCACTGATCTCAGCGTCCTTCGCGGCTTGCGCTTCTGCGAGCGCGTTACGAGAGTGGTTGAGCATGGATGAAGCCGTGGCCGCCAGTACCGACGCATTGCCAGCAAAACCGCGTTCCTTGGCTTCCTCCCAGGCTTGGGTTCCGCGTCGATAGGCGTAGATGCCGCCAGCGGCACCTAGTCCTGCCCAAAGCAGTCGGCTCATGAAGTCCTCCTCGCAGACGTACTTCGAGATTACCGCAGCAAGTGCCGATCACCGTCAGGCGAGGTCGGTGGTTCGGATCCGGGCAAATCGAGGCGGGCTGAAGTGGCTGTGGGCTAGGGCAGTTGCAACCGTGCGGAACGCCACATGCCGGCCACCGGTGGCCCGCCCGGGCCGAAACTGAAGCGGGAACGCACGTCGTACCCGAGTCGTTCATAGAAGCCAACATTCTCTGCCTTGCTGCACTCCAGATAGGTGGGCACACCCTCCGCATCTGCGCGGCGCAGCATGGTTCTGATCAGTTGCGAGCCGGCGCCAGTGGACTTGGCATCGGGTTGTACACCGATTGAGGCGAGGTAGTAGTGCGGTTCAGTGGGGTGGTTTGCTTCGACCGCCCGATACGCCGCAACGGCCCTCCGAACGCCCAGCAACCCGCTAAATCGGACACTGCCAAGTAACGCCATGGGCTGCTGCCACCAGGAATACCCTCTTTGGCTGCTGTGTGCCCAGGTCGCCGCCCCAGCGCCGTTGCTACTGAGGAACGTCTTTTCGAACGCCAGGTAGCGATCCACCTCAGTGGTAAAGATCGCCCTGCGGGAGTTGTCGCGGCCCGGCCCGGTGCCCGTGATGTGCTCGACTAAAGGATCACCGGCGAATGCCGAAGTGAGGATATCAACGAGCCTTATCCGATCCGCTCTTGTCGCAATCCTGGCGTCGGGCTGATCCTGGTTGCGCAGGTACCAGGCCTGGCTAAGTGTTTGCTCTCGCACTCCCACGTGATACCCCGATTTGCTCGTACTGAAACCGCCACCTAGGGCAAGGGGTGCGCGGAGGCCTTGCCGCCCGCCATTACCCGCCCGCGGATCGTGAGCAAGACTGCGACTCCCGCGGTCACGATTCCCACCGTGATCAGGGTTGGGTTTACCCCGACGTTCTCGAAGAACCAGCCCATCGCCAGTGCGCCCAATGCCGCAGCCCCGGCCACCAGCAGGTAGAACAGCCCGATGATGCGCCCTCGAATGTCCTGGGGTACATCCAGTTGCAGCGAACTGGCCCCACTGACGAAGATCAACTCCCAACTGAAGCCGATCACCACCAACAGCAGGAGATCGGAGATCAGACCTGGGCTCAGCCCGAGTAGAAATGTCGCCGGGGCCGCCACCGCCAACGCCACCACCAGCGCTCTACTGCGGGCCATGCTCTGATTCGGCACGCGGCGCAACAACTGATTGCCGATGATCCCGCCAACGGTAATGGCCGCCAGTAAGACGCCTAGATACATGGCCCCCTCTCCGTGGTCTTCCGCCAAGACAGGCATCAGTTGCTGGATCGGCGCAACCAGCACGAAAAACACACCCGCACCGAATGCCACTGTCCGAACCAGTGGCAGTCGCCAGCCCTGCTGAAAACCGGAGCGCAAGGAGGCATCGTGGTGCGCCTTGGCGCGATCGCAAGCCCGTTGTAGGACACTCGCCGTTGCGAAGATCAGTGCGCTGAAGGCGTAGGAGGCGGCGTTGAAGGCGAAGGCCCAGCCGGCACCAATGAACTGCACCAGAGTGCCTCCCGCGATGGCGCCAACAAAGAGTGCCACGTTATAGAAAGCGGACGCGTCAGCCACGGCCTTGTGCCTTAGCCGGTCGGGCACCGTGAATGGGATGACCAAGGAGGTGATTGGGCCGCTGATCGAACCCGGTATCGCACCCAACAGCACCAAGACGAAGATCAACGGCACGGTCAACAGATCACTGAAAGCCAAGGCTGCAAGAATCGCCGGCGGAACGATCAGAACGGTCGAGAAGAAGATGGTCAGCTTGCGAGGACAGAACCGATCAGCCAAGTAGCCGCCGATTGGTGCACCAATCAGACTCGGGGCCAGCGCCAAGGCCGCCAGGATTCCCACATCCATCGGATTCCCGCTGATCATCAGCACGAGCCATCCTGCAGCGACGGCTTGCATCGTGGACCCAGCACTGGAGATAACCCGCGCCGCCATGATGCGCCGGAATGGGGCATAGGCCAGTGGAGCGTTCCGATCATCCGCCACTGCCGAAGAGGACGTCCTCAAGCCACGATTCGCCACGGCGTTAATCTATGACAGAGCGAGTCAGAACGCGCGCCGACGGCGGGTGCGAGCGCCGACAATTCTAGGATTCTGGCTGCTCCAAGATGGCCCGAATCTTTCGCAAGGCCTCGGCCGCCCGCTGCTCAGCACCGCGTAAGGTCGGCTGATAGTAGCGCCGACCCACGACCGGATCAGGCGCGTACTGCTGCGGCCCGATCCCGGTGGGCAAGTCATGCGGGTACAAGTAGCCGTGAGCGGCCCCGGCATCGCGCGCGGACTTGGTGCTGCCGTCGCGGAGGTGATCGGGAACAGAACCGGTGCGTCCGGCCCGGACATCGGCGATCGCCGCGTCAATTGCCTGGTAGGCCGCATTGGATTTCGGCGCCAACGCAAGGTGGATCACGGCTTGCGCCAAGATGATCCGAGCCTCTGGCAGGCCAATGGTCGACACCGCAGTGTGCGCGCTCGTAGCCACCGTGAGTGCGCTGGGGTCAGCCATCCCAATGTCTTCACTGGCCAAGATCATGAGTCGACGCGCGATGAAGCGAGGGTCCTCCCCTGCTACCACCATGATTGCCAGATAATGTAGCGCCGCATCAACATCACTGCCACGCACGCTCTTGATCAAGGCGCTCGTCACGTCGTAGTGGCGGTCCCCGGCGCGATCGTAGCGCGGAGCGGCGGTCAACGCGGCGGCCTCCACGTCCGCGAGTCCGACCGACCCCGCCGCCCTGCTCGGCTCGTCGAATGGCCCAGCAGAGGGGTCCGCTTTGGGTGCGTTGCCGGCGACGGCGCCTAGGATCGTGAGCGCCCGCCTGGCGTCCCCACCAGCCAATCGAATCAGATGTTCGCGCGCATCCGGGGCTAGCGAGACCTGCTGCGCGAGGCCCTGGTCCTCTGCCAGCGCCCGGTCCACGATGCGACCGATTTCGGCGTCTGAGAGCGACTTCAGCGGCAAGACCAGGCTCCGACTCAGCAGGGCCGGGATCACCGCGAAGGAGGGATTCTCCGTCGTGGCGCCGACCAGTGTCACCCACCCGTTCTCCACCGCCGGTAGCAGCGCGTCCTGCTGTGTCTTACTGAAGCGGTGCACCTCATCGATGAACAGAACGGTCGCGCCCTGGACTGTCTCCTTTCGCAGTTGCGCACTGGCGATCACCGCTCGGACATCCTTGACCGTGGCTGAAACAGCCGACAGTTCCACAAACTCGGCCGCAACGCTGTTCGCGATGACTCTGGCTAGGGTGGTTTTCCCCGTCCCGGGTGGTCCCCAAAGAATCACCGAAGTCTGGGACCCAGCCCCGGTCAGTAATGCGCGCAACGGCGAGTTCGGTGTTAGCAGTTGTTCCTGCCCAACAACCTCATCGATCGACGCCGGTCGCATCCGGGCCGGTAGTGGCAGATCTTGGCCAGATGCTGCGTCGCCGAACAGGTCCACTACGCGCCCGGCTCACCGTTCGCATCGGCGCTTGGATCGGGCAGCGGCGTGTCCACACCCGTCTCGGCACGCTGGTCCTGTGGAATCAGTGCTGGCGCGCCGGTGAGCGGGTCGGCGCCCCCACCACTCTTGGGGAAGGCAATCACGTCGCGCAGACTCGGCGCACCAGCCAGCAGCATCACGATGCGATCCCAGCCGAACGCAATTCCACCATGCGGTGGCGGCCCATATTTAAAGGCGTCGAGCAGGAAGCCAAACTTCTCGTTGGCAGATTCCTCATCCATCCCCAGAATCTCGAAGACAGCCTCCTGCATGTCGCTGCGGTGGATACGAATCGAGCCTCCGCCGATCTCGTTGCCGTTGCAAACCAAGTCGTACGCCCAGCCCAGCGCTTCCCCAGGAGCGGTGGCAAAGGAGTCGGCCCAGTCGTCGTTCGGCGCAGTAAACGGATGATGCACGGCCGTCCATCCTGCGGATCCGTCCGGGAGTTCCATAGGCTCAAACAGCGGGGCATCAACGACCCACACGAAGGACCACGTCGAAGGCTCAATCAGTTCCAGTCGCTCGGCGATCTCGACGCGAGCGGCCCCCAGCAACTGCCGGGCATCGGCTGTCGCGCCGGCGGCAAAGAAAATGCAGTCCCCCGGAGACGCGCCGGTGGCTGCGGCCAATCCATCCCGCTCCTCATCGGATAGGTTCTTGGCAACCGGGCCACCCAAGGTGCCATCTTCGGCGATCGTTACGTACGCCAACCCCCGAGCGCCCCGCTGCTTGGCCCACTCCTGCCAAGCGTCGAACTTTCGCCGAGCCTGCGAGCCACCGCCGGGCATCACCACAGCGCCTACATACTCGTTCTGGAACACGCGGAAACTCGTCTGTGCGAAGTAGCGCGTCAGGTCGGTGAGCTCTAGCCCAAAGCGCAAATCCGGCTTGTCCGTGCCGTAACGCGCCATGGCGTCGGCGTACGTGAGATGCGGTATCTCAGCAATCGTGTGGCCGATCGTGCCTGCCCACAGGTCTCGCACAACCGCCTCGCCGACATCGATCACGTCGGCTTGGTCCACGAACGCCATCTCGATATCGAGTTGGGTGAACTCTGGCTGGCGATCAGCCCGGAAATCCTCATCTCGGTAGCAGCGGGCGATCTGAAAGTACTTCTCGATCCCGCCGACCATCAGGAGTTGCTTGAAGAGTTGCGGCGATTGCGGCAGGGCATACCAGTGTTGCGGGGCGAGCCGGGCCGGCACCACAAAGTCCCGCGCTCCCTCGGGGGTGGACCTGGTCAACGTAGGAGTTTCCACCTCTGTGAACCCGCGTTCCCCCAGAGTCTGGCGAGCGATCCGATTCGCCTCACTGCGCAATCGCATCGCTGCCGCGGGGCCCTTGCGCCGCAGGTCGAGATACCGATGCCGCAGCCGTACTTCCTCACCGACGTCAACATGTTCGTCAATCGGGAACGGCAACGGGTCGGCTTCGCTCAAGATGACCACTTGCTCGGCGATGACTTCAATCTCACCCGTGGCCAACTCTGGGTTCTCGTTTCCCGATGGTCGCTGTTCCACGACGCCGCGCACTTGTACGCAGAACTCATTGCGTAAAGGGTGGGCCACATCCGCTTCCCGTACCACAATCTGGACAACGCCACTCGCGTCCCGCAGGTCGAAGAACGCTACGCCGCCGTGATCGCGTCTGCGCGCGATCCAGCCCGCCAAGGTGACCTGCTGCCCACGATCGTCGGTTCGTAGTGTTCCTGCGTGATGTGTGCGCTTCACGGTAAGTCTCCTGTGCTGGCGAAGGATGGATGGTCCGAATCTGGATCTGCTGAACGGCTTGCTGGCGCTCCGGCGCTCAGGGCTGCGGCAATGTGCGCCGAGACCTCAACGCGGGGAACCGCCACCTGGACGCCGGTTGCCAGGTCCTTGACCTGGAAGACCCCCTGGGCCTCATCTTCGTCGCCGCTGATGACAACAAACCGCGCTCCAGTCCTGACCGCCGCTTTCATGGCCCCCTTCAGCGCCCGGCCGTCAAAGGCGAGGTCCACGGAGATTTGTTTGCGTCGTAAATCAGCGGCCAGGCTGACCAGCGACTGCTTGGCCGTTGCCCCCAACGGGATGCCGTAGACGCTAACCAGTTGCGCAGGGGCGAGAGGTAGCCCTTCGGCTTCGCAAGCCAGGAGGGTGCGGTCTGTCCCCAATCCAAATCCGATGCCGGTCATCTCCGGGCCGCCGAGTTGGGCCATCAGACCGTCGTAACGGCCGCCGCCCCCAATCCCGGACTGGGCTCCCAACAACGGATGGGTGAACTCGAAGGCGGTCTTGGTGTAGTAGTCCAGACCGCGGACCAAGTTCGGGGTTTCGGTCCAAGACACCTTTGCAGCTCTCAGGTATTCCCTAACCATGTCGTAATGGGTCTGACACGCCTCACACAGGTGGTCCACCATCATGGGAGCCCCGCCGAGTTGCGCTTTGACCTCGGTGCGTTTGTCGTCCAAGACACGCAGCGGATTCGCTTGGGCTCGCTGCAGCGTTTCCTCGTCCAGATCCAGGTTCTGCAGGAAAGCTAGCAGCTTGCTGCGATAGCCGGGCCGACAGGTGGCGCATCCCAAGGAGTTCAGAAGCAGTTGAAACCCGGTCAACCCCAGGGAACGGTAGCCTTCATCGGCCAAGGCGATCACCTCGGCGTCTAGGGCAGGATCGTCGCTGCCGATGGCTTCGACACCGACCTGTTGCAGTTGGCGATAACGGCCTTTCTGGGGTCGTTCGGCGCGGAAGAACGGGCCGGCGTACCAGAGCTTTACTGGAAGTGCGCCACGCTCCAAATGATGTTCCACCACCGCCCGCATCACGCCAGCGGTGCCCTCGGGCCGCAGCGCTAGCGGACGGTCCGCACGATCGGTGAAGGTGTACATCTCCTTGCTCACCACGTCGCTGGATTCTCCCACCCCGCGGGCGAACAGATTGACGTCCTCAAACACCGGAAGCTCAATGTACTGATACCCGGCATCCTCGGCGGGCTGCGCTAACTGGCGGCGCACGTGCAGGAAATCGCGCGATCGCGGCGGGACATAGTCAGGCACCCCTTTGGGTGCCGAGAACGATTGGGGCATGTTAAAGGCCCCGAGTCGGCGGAGATGGAGATCCGACCACGTTCGTCAGGAACGGATTGGTAGCCCGCTCAGCCGCCATCGTTGTCTGCCCGCCGTGACCTGGCAGTACCACCATGTCGTCGGGCAGCGGCGTCAGTACCCGTTGCAGGGATTGCAGCATGGCGGTGTGGTCGCCGCCAGGCAGATCCGTGCGGCCGATCGAACCCTGAAACAGCAGGTCACCGGAGAACAGGAGCGGCGGGGTGTCGTGGGCGCCGGCATACTTGAACACGATGGAGCCGGGTGTGTGGCCTGGCGCGTGCGCGGTCGTGAGCGGAATACCGGCGATCTCTAGGTCGAGGTTGTCGGAAAGCTCCAAGACGTCACTCGGGTCGGTGTCTACCGACTTCCCGGCATTGATTTGTGCCAACATCATCCGCATATCGCTGGAGATTCCCGACAAGGGGTTCGTGAGCATATGGCGATCACCAGGATGAATGTAGGCCGGGATCTCGTAGCCGTCCGCGACCGGCACCACCGACCAGGTGTGGTCCAGATGGCCGTGGCTCAACAGCACAGCGATAGGCCGCAGCTTGTTCTCAGTAACAATCTCCCGAATCGGTTCAGCCGCGTCCTTACCTGGGTCAATGATGATGCACTCGTGGCCAGGGCCGTCGGCGGCGATGAAACAGTTCGTTCCCCACGGCCCGGCAGGAAATCCGGTCACGAACACGAGCAGCCACCTCCGATTTTCACACTGGCCTTCTCAGACTAACCGCCCACCTGCCGGTGCCGCGCATGTGGACCGCCTACACTTCTGTGATATCGGTTTGCTCGGCCGAGTCGTTTCGGCGACCACGGCACTGGCACCGTCCGTCCTGACTCCGGAGGCACAGATGGCAAGCAGCAACGAGCGCGAGCGGTCCTTGGCGCGCAAGAAACACGAGCGACAGATGAGCCGCCGGGAAGAAGAGGAACGCCGCGCCAAGCGGCAAAAGATCATCGCCAGCGTGCTAATTGTCGGCATGGTCCTCCTCACGACCGGCGGTTTCCTCATCGGACAGGTTCTGTCCTAGCGTCAGCTGCCAGCCCGCCGGGCTGGGATACATCGAAGGATCAAGCAATGAATGACCATCCCTGGGGCCGCATCGACGACGACGGCTCGGTTTTCGTGCGTCTTCCCGACGGCGCAGAGAAGAAGGTCGGCCAATGGGCCGCTGGCGATCCGACTTCCGGCCTGGCCTACTACCAACGCCGGTACTTGGATCTGATGGTGGAAGCCGATCTGGCCCTGAAGCGGGTTACCGCTGGCAAGGCCACCCCTGAACAGGCGGAAAGCCTGGCTGAGCGGCTCAGAGCCGCCGTTGTAGATCCCTCCGGCATCGGGGATCTCTCGGTCTTCACCGCCAAGGCGGAAAAGCTCGGTGAATACGCGGCCAAGCGCCGTGAAGCGATCGCGACCGAGAAAGCCGAAGCCAAGGAATCCACCGCCAAGAAGCGCACCGAGATTGCCGAGGAAGCCGAGAAGTTACAGAACTCGCAACAGTGGAAAGCCACCGGCGAGAAGTACCGTGAACTCCTAGAACAGTGGAAGCAACTCCCGCGGTTTGATCGGGCGGCGGAGCAGGGCCTGTGGGACCGGTTCAGTAAGGCTCGCTCGGTCTTCGACAAGGCCCGCCGGGAGCATTTCGCGCAGCTCGACAAGGAGCGCAAGGAAGCCGTCCGCGTCAAGGAGGACCTGATTCGCCGGGCTGCCGCGCTGGCAGACTCCACGGATTGGGGCCCGACCACACGGGCCTACCGCGATCTGATGGATGAGTGGAAGGCCGCGCCACGGGCGGCTCGTGAGAAGGACAACAAACTGTGGGAGGAGTTCCGCGCTGCCCAAGACAAGTTCTTCAATGCCCGTGGCGCCGTCAACGCGGAACGAGACGAAGCCGAGGAAGAGAACTACACCAAGAAGTTGGCCCTAGTCGAACAGGCCGAAGCCATCCTGCCGGTAAAGGATCACAAGGCTGCGCGCGCCAAACTCCGAAAAGTGTTAGACGGCTGGGACGAGATAGGGCACGTGCCCCGCGCAAAGCGCCCCGGTTTGGAGAAGCGCCTTCGTGCCGTGGAACAGAAGATCAGCAAGTCCGAACAGGAACATTGGAAGCGTTCGGACCCAGCAGCCAAAGCGTTTGCCGAATCCACGGTCGCTTCGTTCACCAAGGCGATCCAGAAGCTCACCAAGCAGCAGGCTGGCGCCGAAGCGGCGGGCGACACCAAGAAGGTGGCCGACCTGCAAGCCGAGATCGACGGCAAGCAACCGCTACTCGCCGCCGCACAAGCCACGCTGGATCGCTACACCGACTAGCCTCGGCCGCGCACATGGGTGGGCCAGCGTCGCCAATTGCGGAGTGCCAGCCTTAGACGCGGTAGGCGTCGTAGACACCGGTTACGCTGCGCACGCCCCGCATCACCGCACCGAGGTGGTGCGGGTCGGCCATCTCAAAGGCAAACTTGGAAACCGCAATGCGGTCCTTGGTGGTCGAGACAGCGGCGCTGAGGATATTCACATGATGCTCAGTGAGCGCTCTCGTGACGTCAGCGAGCAGGCCCGCGCGATCTAGTGCCTCCACCTGAATGTTCACGAGGAACATGCTGGACTGGGTGGCGGCCCATTCCACCGAGGCCATCCGGTTGGCCTGCTGGGAGAGGTCTGTCACGTTCGAGCAGCCGCGTCGGTGTACCGACACCCCGGATCCGCGCGTCACGAACCCGACGATCTCATCACCAGGCACCGGCGTGCAGCAACGGGCCAACTTGACCCAAACATCAGGCTCCCCCTCTACCACGATGCCTGGATCTCCGGATTGCCGGCGGTGGCTGGCGCGAGATACCGGTTCCTCTTCGCGGGTGTCCTCGACTTCACCTACCAAACGCAAAATCTGGTCGATCACAGCGTCGGCGGACACCTTGTTCTCGCCGATGGCCGAGTACAGCGAGGTTGGGTCGGACTGCTTCAGGTCCGCAGCTGCTTGCGCTAGGACATCAGGGGTCATCACTCTGGGCAAGGACAGCCCTTGCTTGCGCGCCGACTTGGTCAGAGCGGCTTTTCCCACCTCGATTGCGTTTTCGCGACGCTCTTTGGAGAACCACGCCTTGATCTTGGATCGGGCACGCGGACTCTTCACGAACGTCAACCAGTCCCGACTCGGTCCGGCTTCTTCGTCCTTCGAGGTGAAGATCTCGATGACGTCCCCATTGCGCAGTTCAGACTCCAAGGCCACCAATTTGCCGTTCACCCGCGCTCCCACGCAGCGATGCCCCACCTCGGTGTGTACGGCATAAGCGAAGTCCACCGGGGTACCTTCATTGGGCAGCGCGATGATGTCGCCCTGGGGTGTAAAGACGAAGACTTCCGAGGCGTTCAGGTCGTATCGCAAGGAGTCCAAGAATTCGTCGGGGTCCTCCGTCTCGCGCTGCCAGTCCAATAGCTGGCGCACCCAGGCAAGATCGTCCGGGCTGCTCTTGTCCCCAACTGCCCCAGTCTTGTATCGCCAATGCGCGGCCACACCGAACTCTGCGGCCCGGTGCATCTGGTTGGTGCGAATCTGTAGTTCGACGGGCTTGCCGGATGGGCCAATCACCGCAGTATGCAGCGATTGGTACATGTTGTACTTCGGCATCGCGATGTAGTCCTTGAACCGGCCAGGGACGGGGCTCCACCGCGCATGAACCACTCCCAGGACCGCGTAACAGTCGCGCACCGAGTCCACCAGCACTCGGACGCCGACTAGGTCGTAGATGTCATTGAAGTCGCGGCCACGCACCACCATCTTTTGGTAGATCGAGTAGTAGTGCTTGGGTCGACCCGTAACAACTGCTTTCACCCGGGCCGACTTCAGATCGGCGTTGATCTCTTCAATGACATTGTTCAGCTGTTCGTCACGCGCGGGAGTCCGCTGCCCGACCAAGTGCACGATCTCCTCGTAGACCTTCGGTTGCAGGGTCGCGAACGCCAGATCCTCCAACTCCCATTTGAGTGTGTTCATCCCTAACCGGTGGGCCAGGGGGGCGAAGATCTCTAGGGTCTCCTTGGCTTTCTTCTGCTGCTTGCTCTCGGGTAACCAACGCAGGGTGCGCATGTTGTGGAGGCGATCAGCCAACTTAATTACCAAGACTCGGATGTCTCGGGCCATCGCGACGATCATTTTACGGACAGTCTCAGCGGCCGTGGTGCGGCCGTACTCCACCTTGTCTAGTTTGGTGACGCCATCGACGAGTTCGCCAATTTCTGGCCCGAAATCGTTTGCCAACGCTTCCAGGGTGTAGGCGGTGTCCTCGACAGTGTCGTGCAGCAACGCCGCCGCCAGTGTTGGTCCGGTCATGCCAAGTTCGGCCAGAATCGTGGCCACCGCGAGCGGGTGGGTAATGTACGGTTCGCCCGAGCGGCGGCGCTGATCCTTGTGCAAAAGCTGCGCCGTTTGGTAAGCCCGCTCGATCAGCCGCAGGTCCGTTCTCGGGTGATATTGCTTAACGGTGCGAAAGAGCGGCTCTAACTCCGGAAAACTAGACCGACCGCCCACGGTGATGCGCGCCAGCCGATCACGCAGCCGAGTGACCTGTTCCGTTGCAGCCTGGACCGAGCCGACGGGGTCGAAGACGTTCGGCTGGGATTGATTCGGTTCGTCGGCCATGTCACCTCCCGCAGCCAGCGTGCCCGGCTACCACCTTCGCCAAGGCGGAGTCCGGGTGTGAGACCAGTCTAGGGTTGCTTGCCCCCGGAGTCGCCACCCTTACGCTTTGAGCGCGCCTGCTTCTTCGGCTGGTGTCGCACCCCAGTCTCGCTAACGTTGCGCGAATCTAGGAGGGCGGCCGCACTTTGCCCGCCTTTGGAACCAACAGCTGCGGCGGCGAGGCCGCCCTCTTCCTCGGATTTCTTGCGGCGGGCATACACGCGACGCTCTAACGCCTGCACCTCGGGCTCACGGTTCTTCAACTGAGCCAGCAGCGGTGTTGCCACGAAGATCGAAGAGTAGGTACCCGCAGCCATACCGACAAACAGTGCCAACGCAAGATCCTTGAGTGTCCCCGCGCCCAACAGCCCCGCACCCACAAACAAGATCGCACCGACGGGCAACAACGCCACGATGGAGGTGTTGATCGAGCGCATGATGGTCTGGTTGACGGCCAAG
>JAHZKU010000083.1 GCA_022600255.1 Actinomycetes bacterium
CGCAGTCCGTGCAGACCCCGGTTTTCGGGTCGGCCAGTTGGCTGATGTGATGGACAAGGAAACACTCCGTGCAGGTGAACTCATCAGACTGCTTGGGAACGACCCGAACGGTCAGACTCTTGTCTGACAGGTCGGCGCCCGGTAATTCGAGGCTCTCCGCCATCTCCGTCTCGTCAACGTCCACTTTTGCGGAGCCGGAATCCCCTCGACGACTCTGCAGTGCTTCTAGGCTTTCGTCCTTGACGTCGTCATCACTCTTGCGTGGGGCATCGTAATCCGTGGCCATGGCAGCCATTCACTCCCTCTCTGGGTTCGCCGGGTTACCAGCGTCTTGTCTTGCACAGAACATGTCCGAACAAAACGTCGGCGCCACGGCATTCTGCCTCATGAAACGGGAGGTCGCATACCCGACGCTCCCGAACGTGACCTACGGAACACCATTTGGCCAACTACTGGCACTATTTGTCCTAGAGACCGGGCAGCAACTGACTGATTGCTACCCGATTTTGCGACATCACCCTAGTCAAGTCATATTCGAGAGGATTCCATGCCCATATATGCCCTAGGCGAAAAAGTGCCCCGTATTGCCGACACCGCCTTCGTGCACCCTGATGCCGTTGTCATCGGGAACGTGACCATCGGCCCTGAGGCGACCGTGTGGCCAACGGCTGTCCTGCGCGGAGACCACGGTGCCATCCGGGTGGGTGCGGCGACCTCGGTTCAGGACGGCACGATCGTGCACTGCACGTCAACGTTGGATACTGAAATCGGCGATCGCTGCGTGGTAGGCCACAACGTCCACCTCGAGGGCTGCTTGATTCAGGATCGGTGTCTCATCGGTTCCGGGTCAGTCGTGCTGCATCGGGCCGTCATTGGGGGTGGTTCGTTGGTGGGAGCCCAGGCGTTGGTCACCAACGACACGCAGGTTCCGGAACGTTCTCTCGTGCTCGGTGTACCCGCCAAAGTGAAACCCGGTGTGGTCGCCGAAGGCGCCCACGAAGACGCCGCAGACGTCTATGTGCGCAACGCGTATTGGTACAACCAAGACTTGCGCAGAATCGGCTAACCCCGGCCGTCGGCGTTCAACGCAGATAGTGCTGCGTCGAGTTTGGCAAACAGGGATGGGTTTGCCGCCAGCGTCATGTCTTGCCCCGCAGGCTGACCCCGCAAGCCAGCCACAACGGCTCCGGCCTCGCTAGCCACCAATCCGGCCGCCGCGCGGTCCCATGGGTTTAGCCCCCGCTCAAACTGTGCGTCCACCCGCCCCGAGCCGACCCAACACAGGTCCAGCGCGGCCGCTCCGCAGCGGCGCAGATCGCGTACCTCGGGGACCAACGTTGCGATGACCCGCCCTTGCTCGACCCGGCGTTCCCGGCGGTAACCAAACCCGGTTGCCACCAGCGCATACGCCAAGTCCGACTGCTCGGAACAGGCCAGCTTGACCTTGCGATTGTGGTCGACCAGGTAGCTGCCGCCTCCCAAGCTTGCGGTGTATTCCTCTCCGAGTGCCGGCGCCACCACGGCTCCGGCAATCGTGACCCCGTCCACCTCTGCCGCGATTGCCACGCACCAGGATGGCTGGCCGTAGAAGTAGTTCACCGTGCCATCGATCGGATCCACCACCCAGCGCACCGATCCCGGCGCCGGTGTTGTGGCCTCACCAGATTCCTCACCTAGGAACCCATCACCTGGGCGCAGATCAGCCAAGCGTTGTTTGATTAAGGTTTCGCAGTCCTGGTCCATCTTGGTAACCAGGTCAATCGGAGAAGACTTGGTACCCGCCAACTGAACACTTTCGTGGCCAGCTAACGCTAGCGCCCCGGCCTCCCGGCCGATGACTAACGCGATTTCGGCTAGGGCCTGCGGCGAGGTCTGCATACCTGCCAGGGTGCCGTATTCGCATCCACGATGCCATCCGCGGCGCAACGCTGCCCAGCGCGCTACTGCGGACAGTCACCCCACGCAACCGGGGTTGCTCGCGGATTCGGACAACAATCTGCGGCACAACACCGGGCCGTCGGAGCCTGTAGCAACTCCAGGATTAGGTCCACGAACCCCTCGGAACGCTGCGGTGCCTGCCCACGGTGATAGCCGATCCCTAGCTCGGTGCAGACCTGCGCTGCTGTCCGATCCAAATCCCAAGCGATCTCCAAGTTCTCGGCGAGGAAGCCGATCGGGGCCACCACGACGTCAGTAATGCCACGCTGTGCAGCACTGGTGATGGCTTCGCCAATATCCGGTTCCAGCCAGGGTTGATTCGGAGGGCCGCTCCGTGACTGATAGGCCAACTCCCAGTCAGTGACCGCGGTACCAGCATCCTCCATGTGCGCCACGATTTTACGGGCGAGGCTGGTCTGCTCGGCGACGTACTTCTCCGCATTGCTGACCGGGATTGAGTGGGTGACAAACATCAAGCAAGAATTTCCGGCTGGCCAAACTCGCTGCAGTTCCTTCGCCCAAATCTGGGCTAGCGCGTCGGCATCGGCGATCCGAGCCAGCAACTGCAGGTCCATTGGTGCTGGCAAGGTGGCCGCCGCCGCCGCAAGATTCTCCCGGTACTGGCGGCAACCGGAGTACGATCCAAACGCGCTGGTCACAAATACCGCCGCCGACCGCACTCCGTCGGCTTGCATCTGGGCCAGGGTGTCGGCCAAGAACGGCTCGGAGTTGCGGTTCCCGAGGTACACGGGTTGTCCCTGCGGCATCTCGGCCTGGAGTCTGGCCACCAGATCACGATTTTCGCCGTTGAGTGGCGAGACACCGTCAAAGGCCCAGTACTGCTCGGCAACCGCCGCCAGCCTAGCCTCGGGAATCGCCTTACCGGCCGTCACCTGCCGTAGGAAAGGCATGACTTCGTCGCGGCTCTCGGGGCCACCAAAAGACAGCACCAAGAGTGCATCTACGTTTTCGCCGATCACCATGTCAGCCTAACCCGCGTTGGTTGTCGGACGCCTGAGTGGGCGTCAGGGCGTCCGCATGGATACCGTCGATGGGTGTCCAACCCCTACCGCTCCCTCTTGGCTAACCCTGGCGCCAAGAGTTTCGTGGCTGCGGGTTTTATTGGTCGCCTACCGGAGTCGATGCTGTCACTGAGCATCGTGTTCTTCATTACCGGGCTGTATGGGTCTTTCGCACTAGCGGGCGCACTGACCGCCGCATACGCGCTAGCCTCGGCCTTCATCAGCCCATTCGGGGCGAGACTTGTGGACCGATATGGCCAGGGCCGCCTAGTCCTGATTCTGGTCAGCGGACAATTGGCGGCGCTTGTCGGTTTTGTCGTGGCAGCCAACGCCAATTCTGCGGAGATTTGGCTATTCGTCCTCTTGGTTGTAGCCGGAGCGTTGGGGCCACATATCGGGTCACTTGTCCGCTCACGCTGGGCGTTCTTGTTGCGGGACCGGAGCCGAAAACTACCATCGGCCTTTGCCCTTGAGGCCGTGGTAGATGAACTTGTTTTCATCTTGGGGCCACCGTTGGCCACTTACATCTCACTGCAAATCTCGGGTTGGGCTGGCCTGGCGGTCTGCGTCTTAGCGATCGGCATTGGCGCGACCTGGCTGACCTTGCAGCGTGGCACGAAACCTGACCCGATTCCCAAACCCAAAGGCGGTCCCAAGCACCACATGTTCAGTCCAGCCCTGGTGGTGGTTGTCGTCGTGCTGATCATGGTGGGTGGCGTTTTTGGTGCCTTTGAGGTGACGACGGTGTCGTTCACCGAGGGTGGTGGAGAAGAGGGGGCCGCGGGACTCATCTTGGCGCTCTATGCACTGGGGAGCCTCATCGCAGGGCTATCGCTGGGCCGCTTTCACCCGCCTGTCTCGTCAGCCGGCGCCGTCCAACTCTTTGCGGTGGCGATGGGTTTGGTCGTCATTCCACTGCCCTTTGTCCAGGCGATCCCTGTGCTGGCCGTGGCGGCGTTTGTCGCTGGCCTAGCCGTGGCACCGGTCTTGATCGCCACCTTGACGTTGGTGGCAGAGATCGTCGCCGCCGGGCGCTTGACCGAGGCGCTAACGATCGCGATGAGCGGAATCGCTGTCGGATTTGCTTTCGGGTCGTGGGGCAGCGGCGTTGTGGTGGATACCTTGTCGCCCTCTTGGGGCTATGTCGTCGTCACCGCCTGTGGGGTGGCGGCCGCAGCCGCAACGGGCGCAGGCCATTGGGCGCTGCGAACCAGTGCGCGCCCGACACTTGCAGATACTCCGGATGCAGATGCAGCGATGGCGCGGCTGGACCTGAAACAATCGTGACCTACGATGTCTGGATAGGCCGTCGTTGGATGGCCCCACCCACCGCCGGTCAAACCAAACGCCGGTCAGACCAAATACCGGTTAGAACTGTTGTAGTCGGTGCAAGAAGCCCAAACGAGGAGGTTGAATGACCACCCTGTCGTTCGTCGGCGTGTCGCAGGACGGCGCCGAGTTGGTATTCCGCGGCCCAGACGGGTCCACATACGAGGTGGTCATTGATGCTCGGCTGCGCTCGGCGACTCGGGGCCTGACAGCAACCCAGTACGCCACCCCCGATGGGGAGATCGGGGCTAAGCAGATTCAGGCGCGCATGCGCGCCGGAGCCACTCCGGAAGAGGTCGCCGATGCCTCCGGCTGGTCTGTTGATCGAGTGACGGCCTTCGCGGCGCCAATTATCCAAGAGCGCAGTTGGATTGCGCAGAAGGCGCAGGGTTGCCAGATCGGGCGCAACGAGGACGACCCCACCCTCGCCGATGCGGTCGCAGAACGACTCGGTGAGCGCGGCATTGACGTCGAGGATGCCCGCTGGGACTCCTGGCTGGCTGAAGACGGCGAATGGACGGTCCTGCTGGCCTACCCAGCGGGTCGAGGCGATCGGGTTGCTACCTGGCAGTTTGATCCGCGTGCCAAGACGATCACGCCCAGAGACGACGACGCAGGATGGCTGATTTCGCAGCCCGTTGAGACCGAGCAACGCGAGAACCTCGTGCAGTTCAACCGTGCCCAAGACGCCACTGATGAGGAAGATGACGAGCAAGAGCGCGCTCCCTCAAGCAACCACCCGGCCGCGCGCAGGGCCCGGACCCAAGAGCGACCGGAAGCCACGCAAGAGGCGCCCCCGTTCACTCGGGTACCTGAACCTCCCACATCGCCGGCCCCGACTCCCCCAGCTGACTCCCAAGAGGCGCTGTCTTGGGACGATGTCCTGTTCGGACCGCCTATCGATGAGAAAGACCAGTAACCCGCCCCGGCCTAGCGGCGAGGGACGTGGCCAAGCCTCAAACGTCGTATTGCAGGAGGGGCACAGCCATTTCCTCCCCGGTCAGCGAGCCGTGTTGCCCAGGCAGACTGGAGATCACTCGATCTCGGGAGTGAGCGGATAGCCGGTTTCGGCCTTGTGCGATCAGCACGACGTCGCCGATGCGGTCTGCATGTTCTGCTGGTACCAGGCCGAACCAGCCCGTCGCGATGGCCGCATCTCGGCTCAGGACCAGCGCGGCTGTACCCAGTAATTCCTGGCACCGTTGCTGGACATCGTGGCTGGCCCCTGGCGCACAGTAGAGGTGGCGCATCCGGGGCTCACCGGCAATCAAGCGCACCCCTTGATGGAAGTGAGCCAAGCCATCCAGATCAACAATGTCGGGACAATCCAGCAGGCCGTGGTCAGCGGTGATCAGGACCCGGGTGCCTGCTGGCGTGCCCGCTAGGAGAGCTGCCACAAATGCGTCTGCTGCGGCCAACTCCCGAGAGTATGCCGATGAGTTCGGGCCCTGGACGTGACCGGTCTTGTCCAGCCATTCCCAGTAGCCGTAGACCAACACCCGCTGCGCTGCCGGGGCCGAGCGAAGCGGCGCGGTGATCGCATCGATGCGTTCCCCCGGTCCGTCGGCGCCCAAGTAGTCCCCTGGCCCCAACGCGACCCGGGTGAGTCCAGCGTGCCGGTACGACCGAGGGCTCACCGCGGCAACGGTGACTCCGGCGTTGGCGGCCTGTTCCCACCAAGTCGGCTCGGCCTGGACGGTGAGTGGCGGCGGATCATGCGACCAACTGAGTGGGCGCAGTAGCTCGTGGTCTGGACCGTATCGAAAACTAGCGCCGACGATTCCGTGTTCCCCAGGGCTGAGTCCGGTCCCAATGCTGGTCAACGCGGTGGCTGTCGTGCTGGGGAACACTGACGTGAGTTCCCGGCTCAGTCCGGAGACCAACGTCGGAGCCGCGCTGGCGTAACGCTGGAGCTGCCGAAGGCCCAACCCATCAATCACCAGGACGATCACCCGGTTCGCAGCGCCGAGCCCGAGAATGTCGTATGACCGCGGAACTGCCAGACCGTCGGCCACCGACGGTAGGACATCCGCGATTGACCCAGCAGCATACTGCGGCGCGACGAAATCCAGGTCAAACTCAACCACGCGGCGGGGTCGCTCCAGCCCCGGTCGCGTTCGCCAAGAATGAGGCAAAACTCAACGCCCGCTGAACGGAATCGGCGCCATCGGCGGCCGAACTGAAGCGGAGCGCCAAATCATCTGCCGACACACTGCCGCTAAAGCCATGGTCGGCCTCGCAGGACGGATCGCCGCAGTTAGCGGGCTCCAACTCCATCCGACGGACCGCCCCCCAACCCACTGTCAGCATGACCTCCGATGGCAGGGCATCAGGTTGGTAAGCGGCCGGATCGGTGACAATCCGGGTGATGATCACGGTGTCGATCGTGGCGAGTCGCACCGCTTCGGTCACCGAAGAGGCGTACGGCGTGTTGTACATCTCGTCAGCGGGGTGTTCATCCGTGTGCTGCATCACCAAACGAGTAGGTGTGATGGCCAGCACGGTAGCGTGGCGCCGCAACTCATCGCGATCGAACGTGGCCTCATGGTGCACCACAAAAGCCAGAACTTCCTCATGCACCAGCGCGGTCGCCAGGGAGTCCACCACCAGGTCTGGGTAGTAGCCAGCTCGCTCGATCTCGGCACGCAGTTCGGGCGGGATTGCCCCGGCCGGAGTCCTAGGGACCGAACTATCCGAGGAGATGTCGTTGGAAGAGACCATAACCCCGATTATCCACTGCCGCGTCTTAAGTGCAACGTGAGCAGGCCGCGAGCCCCATCGCCGCCTCTGGCGCCGTGCCGCTGCGCGGACCGCCTAGCACTCACCAACTCGACAACCGGCGCGCCTCACCCTCCGTCCCAGCTTCGGTCGGCCGAAGCCAGGCGCGTGCTCCCAAGACGACCGGGCCCAGCGGTGAAGCAATGATCGGGTTCAAATCCAAGCGCGCAATCTGCGGGAATTCAGCGGCCAGAACCCCCACCCGGACCACCAAGTCTTCCAGCGCCTGGATATCGGCTGGCTCGTTCCCGCCGTACCCAAACAGGAGGCTGGCCGCACCGGGATCGCGCACCAACCGGGCTGCATCCGCGTCGGTGATCGGCGGCACACGGAACGAGTGATCATTGAGCAGTTCGGCAATCGTGCCACCCAGTCCGAACGACACCACGGGACCAAACAGCGGATCCATCTGGGTTCGCACGACACAGTGCGCACCTGCCGGAGCCATCCGCTGCACCACGAACTGGCTAGCCGCTTGGGAATCCAGCGTCGCCGCCAACGACAGGTACGCCGCCCGGAGCGCCGATTCGCTTTCCAGATTGATGCGGGCCCCGTTTGTGGCCCCACGTCGCGCGAGGCGGGGGTCCAGCGTCTTCAACACCACTGGCCAGCCCACCGAGTCGGCGGCCGCTACCGCGGCGTCCTCGCTAGCCACTGGACGCGCTGGCAGCACCTCGATCCCGAAGCAATGCAACAGCGCGGCGGTCTCACTTTGGGTCAACACCACCGTCTCTGGTTCGTATCGATTCCGCGCTTCGATTTCGTCCAGAATGGCCCGTGCCGACTCGGAGTCGATTTCCAGTAGGTCTGGAACCTCACCGCGGGGTTGGCGACGCCATTGGGCGTACTCGACCACACGGACCAAGGCGCGCACTGCCTCCTCCACGGTGCCGAAGTACGGCACCGAACCATGTGGTGCCGAACCGTCTGTGGCATTCAGGCTTGCTTCCACGATCTTGCTGCCGCTCTTGTCGTATCGCAGCAGGGAGTTGTTGCCTTCGGCTGCGTGCAGGATCGTCACGATGGGAACCGCAGCGTTGTGGGAAGACTGCAGAATAGCTTCTCGGACACTGGAATCCGGCGACCGAGTGGGCGGCACGTGCACAACCACGACGGCGTCCGTGTTCTCCCCCGTGACCGGCTTGGCCAGTGCCGCTGACATCGCTTGGCCGGTATCCTCTCCAGCAACATAGTCCTGCGAAACAACTTGCAGGCCTGCGGTTACTAGCGTGTCGGCGGCCAGAATCATCAGTTCGTGGGAGTCACCCACCACCGAGACTCGCTTGCCCGTGGGTAGGGGTTGGCAGGCAAGGATCCCAGTGATGTCCACCAGCTCGTCCATCGACCCCGCCTCGAGGACGCCGGTGTTGTGCACCAACTGGTTCACGGCGGCCGCCGATAACTCGGTCCGCCGTTGTCGGGGTCCCAGCGGGAACGCTTGACTGGTGCGGCCGGAGCGGACCACCACCACCGGCTTGTGACAGCTCACGTCGTGCGCCACCCGAATGAACTTCCGGGGATCGGCCATTGTCTCCAGATACATCGTCACGACGTCCGAGTCGGTTTCGGCCAGCCAGTACTGCAGCAGGTCCTCGCCGGAAACGTCGGCTCGGTTTCCGGCGGATACGAAAGATGAAATCCCGAGCTGGCGGTGCGCCAGCCTGTCCAAGGCGGCGATAGACACCACCGCGCTCTGGCAGAACATCGCCACCCGTCCTCTTGGGGGGATTTGGTCCGGAACGGCGGCGCACAGATTGCGTCTGGGGTCGGTGTTAATCAGGCCAAGAGCGTTGGGGCCCACCAGGCGCATCCCGTGACCCCGCACCGACTCCACAAGTTCGCGTTCCCGCTCGGTGCCATCAGGTCCAGCATCGGCAAAACCTGAGCTCATGACCACAAGCCCGTGAACGCCAGCAGCCCCGCAGTCGGCCACGACCTCGGCCACTTGCTCGACGGGAACCACGATGAGAGCCAGATCGATTGGCCCGGGCGCCGCCGCGACACTTGGATAGGCGGGTTGCCCAGCCACCTCCGAGGCGGTGGGATGGATCGGCAGGATTCGCCCAGTGAATCCCGCCTCGATTAGGTTGCGCAGGGCTAGGTGGCCCAAGCCACCCTCTTTGGCCGAGGCTCCGATCACCGCAATCGACTCCGGGTTCAGCAGACGTTCGATAGACCGGCTATCGGCGCGTTGTTCTCGATCCCGGGCTACGGCACGGAGTTGATCAGTGGGTTCGATCTCGAAAGCCAGTTTGACAACACCTTCGTCTAATTCTGAGGCCACCCGGTAGCCAGCGTGACTGAAAGTACCCGCCATCCGACGGTTCTGCGGAAGCACATCGGCGGTGAACCGTCGGTAGCCGCGCTCTCGCGCCGCAGCAGCGAGGTGTTCCAGTAGCACCGAACCCAGTCCCCGGCCTTGGTAATCATCGCGCACGGTGAAGGCGACCTCTGCGTCTAATTCCCCGACCTTGTCGTAGCGCCCCACTCCCACGATTTCACCGGCCACGGTGGCCACGATGGCCACTCGGTCCTGATAGTCGACTTCGGTGAAGCGTTGGACGTCCTTTTCCGTGAGCTCTGGATATGGGGCGAAGAAACGGTAGTAGATCGTTTCATCGCTCAATTGACTGTGGAATCTGCGCAGCCGATCGGCATCGGTGGGCCGAATTGGTCGCATATGGCAGGTAGAGCCGTCTCGGAGGACAACGTCTGCTTCCCATTGCTCTGGATATTCACTCACAGGTCCACGCTAGCGAGGCGTTGGGCGCTACACCTCACCGGAGCGCATACCCTTACATCCGGAGGTACGACATGACCCGCTCAGAAGCCGGCGCTGCGCCACCGTCTGGCCCCGAGGAACGCATCATTGATGTCGACATCAACGAGGAGATGCGGGGTTCTTTCCTGGAATACGCCTATTCGGTGATCTACTCGCGGGCACTGCCAGATGCCCGGGACGGCCTGAAACCAGTGCAACGTCGCATCCTGTTCCAGATGGCCCAAATGGGACTGCGCCCGGATCGCGGTCATGTCAAGAGTGCGCGGGTGGTCGGTGAGGTCATGGGTCGGCTGCACCCCCATGGGGACGGCGCCATCTATGACGCCTTGGTCCGGATGTCGCAGTCCTTCTCCTTGCGCCTGCCCATGATTGACGGTCATGGCAACTTCGGCTCAGCGGACGATGGCCCCGCGGCCATGCGCTACACCGAATGTCGCTTGGCACCCCCGGCCCTTGAGATGACCGCCTCGATCGACGAAGACACCGTGGACTTTCGTCCAAACTACGACAGTCGGGAGACTGAGCCGGTCGTCCTACCAGCCGCGATTCCGAATCTCCTCGTCAACGGGGCCGCCGGGATTGCCGTCGGGATGGCCACCAACATGGCCCCACACAATCTCACCGAGGTCGTGGCTGCTGCCAAGCACCTACTGGAGTACCCGAACGCGCGACTAGACACGTTGATGCGTTTCGTGCCTGGCCCGGATTTGCCCACTGGCGGCATGATTGTGGGTCTCGAGGGGGTCCGCGAGGCCTACGAAACCGGGAGAGGGCGGTTTCGCATCCGCGCGAAGACCAGCATTGAGAAAGTGTCTGCACGGCGACAAGGAATTGTTGTGACGGAGCTGCCTTACACGGTCGGCCCGGAACGAGTGTCCGAACGGATCAAGGACTTGGTCCTGTCCAAGAAGCTCACCGGGATCGCCAACTTGGTGGACCTGACTGATGCCGAGCACGGCTTGCGGCTAGTCATCGAAGTTAAGTCCGGTTTCAACCCCGAGGCGTTGCGGGAGCGGCTGTTCAAGCTGACTCCACTCGAGGAGCAGTTCTCGGTCAACAATGTGGCTTTGGTGGATGGCACTCCCAAAACCCTTGGGCTAAAGGCCCTGCTATCGGAATACATCACCCACCGAATTGAAGTGGTCAGGCGACGCTCGAAGTACCGGTTGGGCCGCGCCGAGGATCGCCTGCACCTCGTGGCTGGGCTGCTCATCGCCATCCTGGATATCGACGACGTTATCGCAATCGTTCGCGGTAGTAACGACGCAGCGCAGGCGAAGAAGCGGTTGATCGCGGCTTTCGACCTGTCCGAAACGCAGGCCACCTACATCTTGGAGATGCCACTGCGGCGCTTAACGAAGTTTTCCAAGCTCGAGCTAGAAGCCGAAGCCGATGAGCTCTCAGAGCGCATCGCGCAGTTGCGCGAGATTCTGGGCAGCAAGGCAGCGCTAAAGAAAGTGGTGGCTGCGGAGTTGGGCGAGGTTGCTGACAAGCACGGGACACCACGCCGCACGGTGCTGCTGCAGTCCGACGGGGTGGTCTCGCCGGACGCACCCCTGCAGGTGGCTGATGCGCAGTGCTGGGTGTTGCTCTCCAGCACCGGCCTCTTGGCCCGCACGGCGACCGCCGAACTACCCGAGGGATTAGATCCCAACGCCCCGCACGGTTGTATTACCGCGGGGGCACCGACCACCTCTCGGGGGGAAGTTGGTGTGGTCGGCTCAGACGGGATCATGCGTCGGATCTCAGTGGTGGAACTTCCAGAGCTAGCCGCCAGCGACTCGGCCTCCGTGGCGGGAGGGACGCCGCTGGGGGCTCTGGCCGACTTGCCAAAGGGCGTCAACGCCGTGGGGCTGGTCCCGATCAGCAGCGTCAGCGGCGCAGCCGACGACGCCACGGGCTCGGAAGAGGGTTCCGTTGATTCGCCCGCTCACATCGTGGCATTGGGGACCGCCAGCGGCATGGTGAAACGCGTTGACCCGCGAGGCCCGGCCTCCAAGGACAGCTGGGAACTGATCCGGCTAGCACCCGGTGACGCTGTGATCAGTGCGGGCCGCTGCACCGCTGATGACGATTTGGTGTTCATCACGGCCAAAGCCCAGTTGCTGCGGTTCCCGGCCAGCTTGGTTCGAGTTCAGGGCCGAGCCGGTGGCGGCATGGCCGGAATTAGACTGCGCGCTGACGATGCCGCGATCTATTTCGGGGTGGTGAGTCCGCAAGCTTCCAATGAGGTCGTGACGGTGAGCGCCAGTGACGATGAACTCCCGGGTTTGGGTACGGCCACGGTAAAGCGGTCCGCATACGCGGACTTCCCCCACAAGGGGCGCGCCACTGGCGGCGTGCGCTGCCATCGTTTCCGGAAAGGGGAGGATCACCTCGCGTTAGCTCGGGCGGGGGGCAACCCACAAGCCGCCGCGACCACACGCGGCAAACCAGTCAAGCTACCCACTGAACTTGGTGGTCGTGACGGCACGGGCACACCTCTTACCCAGCTGATCGGTGCCTTGGGGGGCCGACCGCGGTGACAACAGCGACGTGCAGCGAACAGAGCAGCGCCGTGGCCGAACCGCTGGCGGGGACAGCGCCCACCCAGTCGCGATTGCTCATCGTGGAACAGCCTGGCCCCTGGGGCGCCAAGGCACTGCAAGACTCCCGGCTGCTCCCCCGGGTCCGTGAGGCATTGCTGAGTTACGACGCCCAGTCCAAGCAGAAGGTCCTCCTGGCTCGCCGGGATACTCGGCCCACACTGGCCGATGGCCGGAACGTGTGGTCGATGGAGCGCGTCGGAACTCGAGTGCTCAGCCGCCATGCGGTGTTGCCGGTGACAGCGGACCCCAGCCTGATCGCGAACGCGCATGCGACGGCGCAGGAACAGCCGCAGTCCGCGACCGCCTTCATCTGCACCAACAGCGCCCGAGACAAGTGCTGCGCACTCCTGGGACGGCGCACCGTGGCCGCATTACCGGATGCTTGGCAAATATCCCACGTTGGTGGCCACCGATTCGCTCCAACGGGCCTGCTCTTCCCCAGTGGGGTGTTCGCGGGCCGCATGAGCGACCCCGACGCATGGTCGCGCGCGGACGGCCCGCCCCTGCCGCACATGCGCGGTCGCATGGGCCGCGCCCCGTGGCAGCAGGCCGCAGAGATCGCCGTGGCCGAACTGACCGGAACGAACCTCAGCGCGTTCGATTCTGCTGGGCCCGCGACAGGAGTCGAGGTCAGTGGGCCGGGTGGAATGCGGTGGACCGTGTCGGTGCAGGAGACAACGCTGCCACCGCGGAGTCCGAGCTGCAGCAAATCTGCGGAGGCCGCCACTGTCTGGTTGGCTGGCCAGGTGCACAGCGCGAGCTGACCTCCCAGGCCTGACTTGGTGCTGGCCACGGTGCCAGGTCCGGAATTACACCAACAGGCGCGGTTAGAATAGATGCATGGCAATGCACTCACACATGGTTCCTCTTGGCACACCCCTGCCAGATGTCACACTCCCAGACTTGGCGGGCCAACCGGTTCGCCTGATCGACTATGCCGCCGGCGAGCCACTGGTGGTGATATTCCTCGCCAACCACTGCCCGTACGTGCGTCACATCGAGCATCGATTGGCACAGGTCTTTGACGCCTTCGAGGGAACAGGCGTCCGTTTCATCGCGATTTCGTCCAACGATGTCACCACCCACCCGGACGACGACGCCGCCGGGCTAGCCAGCCAGATCGAACGGACCGGATGGCGATTCCCTTACCTGATGGACGAGGATCAGACAGCGGCCAAAGCTTTTCATGCGGCCTGCACTCCGGATTTCTTTGTGTTTGATGCCCAAGGCCAACTCGCATACCGCGGTTCCTTCGACGCATCGACGCCAAAGAACGGCAACCCGGTGAACGGAAAACACTTGCGCGATGCGGTGACCAAGGTTCTGCTCGACAAACCTGTGCCGGAACCGCAGCCGCCATCGATGGGGTGCGGAATCAAATGGAAGCCCGGCAATGAACCGGAAGCGATCACCTTTGTATGAGCCCGATTTCCACTGACGTTCTGATCGTTGGCGCAGGCCCGACGGGTTTGTATGCGGCCTACTACGCTGGCTTTCGCGGCTGGTCCACCATGGTGCTGGACAACCTCCCCGAGGCCGGTGGTCAGATCACCGCGATGTATCCGGAGAAGGACATCTTTGATGTTGCCGGATTCCCGGCCGTGCGCGGTCGCGTACTCGTGCAGGAACTTAAGGCACAGGCCGATCAGTTCCCCACTCAATACCTACTCGGTCAGCAAGCCGTATCGTTGGAGTCGTCGACGGATGCTCCGGCCGTGGTCACAACAGCGGGGGGTCAAGAGATCCACGCGAAGGCGGTGGTTATCACGGGCGGTATCGGATCGTTCCGTCCCCGCCCACTACCCGCTGGCGGCGGCTGGGAGGATCGCGGCCTGGCGTTCTTTGTTCCGCGTCCCGCCGAGTACGCCGACAAGGATGTCGTCATCGTTGGCGGTGGCGATTCTGCACTGGATTGGGCGTTGATGCTGCAGCCCACGGCTAAGTCGATCAGTGTCGTACACCGTCGGGACAAGTTCCGTGCCCACGGCTCGATGATCACCAAAGCCCAAGACCTCGGCGTCAACTTCTATACGCCACACGAAGTGACCGCTCTGCGTGGTGATGAGTCCGTTGCAGAGATCGAGATTACCCACAAGAAGGACGGCGCCATCACCGTGCTGCCTGCTGATGCCGTGGTGGCAGCCTTGGGTTTTATCGCCAACATTGGGCCCATTGCAGATTGGGGTTTGGAAATCCAGAAGCGCCGCATTGTTGTGGAGACCGACATGTCCACCAACGTTCCAAGGGTCTTCGCCGCCGGGGACATCACTGTTTACCCAGGCAAGGTGCCGCTACTTTCCGTTGGCTTCGGAGAAGCCGCTTTGGCGATCAACAACGCGGCCCCGTTCGTCAGCCCGGATCTCGGTATTTTCCCGGGACACTCCAGTGGCGATGCCAACTGACCCGGCCCGCCCGATTCTGGTGACGGGGGCGTTAGGCAACATCGGCCGCGAGGTCGTAGCAGCGGGCAAGCGCGTCCGTGCGGCCCACCTAGACCCGGCGTTGGTGAAGGAGCGATTTCCCAGCGCCTAGGTGACAGCGGTGCGGTTCGACTTCACCGATGCCAAGACCTGGTAACCGGCTTTCGCGGCCGGCCCAGGCCGCGGGGTTGCAGCGTGGACTGGACCTTTGTGCGGCCCTCGTTCTTCATGGAAAACCTACCCACGACCCACGCCAGCGACATTCGTGAGTGCCACGAAATCCTGGTCCCCGCCGGTGACCGGGCACGCTCCGGTGTCTTTTGCGGACTGGGCCAGCGCACACTCGGAGGTCTGGCGTTCGTCGCTCAGGCGTCAATCTGAGCGCGATCCAAGGTCTCGGCGCGTTGCACCAAGAAGCTCTTGCGCGGTGCCACATCGTTGCCCATCAGCAGGTGGAAAGTCTCCTCGGCACTGGCCGCGTCTGCCACGCCCATTCGCCGCAGGGTACGTGACCCCTTGGCCATGGTCGTTTCGCGCAGCTGGGCGGCATCCATTTCGCCCAACCCCTTGTACCGTTGAATCGGGTCCTTCACCTTGATGCCGGCCGCCTTCAACTCCGCCAGTTTGCTGGTCATCTCCGCCTCGGAGTAGGTGTAAATCTGCTCGCCCTTCTTACGACCCTTTCCGGGCAATGTGGTGATCTGGTGGAGCGGCGGCACCGCAGCGTACACCCGCCCCTCTTCCAACAGCGGCCGCATGTACCGATAAATCAACGTCAAGAGGAGACAACGAATGTGGGCGCCGTCGACGTCCGCATCACTCATCATGATGATCTTTCCGTAGCGCGCCGCTTCTAGGTCAAAGGTGCGCCCAGAGCCGGCACCAATCACTTGAATGATGGCCGCACATTCGGCGTTCTTGAGCATGTCGCTAATCGATGCCTTCTGAACGTTGAGGATCTTGCCCCGGATCGGCAGCAGCGCCTGAAACTCGCTGCTGCGCGCCAGTTTCGCTGTGCCCAGGGCACTGTCGCCCTCCACGATAAACAGTTCACTGTCCGCCACAGCCTTGCTGCGACAGTCCACGAGTTTGGTGGGCAACGAGGAGGATTCTAGAGCGTTCTTGCGCCGCTGCAGATCGCGGGTATTGCGGGCCTGCACACGCGCTCGCATGGCGTTGGCGACCTTTTCGAGAGCCTGCTTGACCATCTGCTTGTCGCCGCGTGGGGGCTTGGTCAGCCAGGCCTTCAACTGATTGTTCATGACAGTAGAAACGATCTTGGCTGCAGCGGGCGTTCCCAGAATCTCTTTGGTCTGCCCTTCGAACTGCGGTTCAGCAAACCGCACCGAGACAACCGCGGTCATTCCCTCCAGAACATCGTCCTTTACCACCGAACCCTCGCTGGCTTTCAGCGTGCGTGTGGCCTTAAGTTGGTCGTTGAACGTCTTGGTGATGGCACGCTCGAAACCGGTGAGATGGGTGCCCCCCTTTGGGGTGGCAATGATGTTCACGAAGGATCGCAGCGTGGTGTCGTAGCCGGCTGTCCACCGCAACGCCACATCCACCTGCATGGTGCGTTCGACTTCCCGTTGCGTCATTTGACCCGCATCGTCAAGGACGGGGACGGTCTCGCGGAACTCCCCCGAACCCTGCAAATGCACGATGCCAGTCACGGGTTCTCCAACTGTCAGGAAGTCCACGAAATCAACGATGCCCCCCGAATGAGCGAAGGTTTCACTTGTCGGTTCTGCGCCTCGCTCGTCGCGGAACTCAACGGTGACGGTAGGCACCAAGAACGTTGTCTGTTGCAGACGTGCCCGGATTAGCGCCGCATCAAATCCGGAGTCCGCCGTGAAGACCTTACGATCTGGCCAAAAACGTACCCGGGTTCCGGTCCGCCGTGGCGGCACCTTGGCGCCTTGTCTGAGGCCCGCTTTTCGGCGAAAGTCTGCGTCCGGACCAGCATCGGAAAACTCCCCTGCGACACCACGCTGGAACGAGATGAGATGGGTGTTGCGGTCCCGGTCCACCTCAACATCTAACCGTTCTGACAGTGCGTTAACGACCGAGGCACCGACACCGTGCAGGCCGCCGCTCGCGGCGTAAGAGCCTCCACCGAATTTGCCACCAGCGTGCAGTTTGGTCATCACAACCTCAACGCCGCTCAGCCGCGTCTTGGGCTCCTTGTCTACCGGTATGCCACGGCCATCGTCGCGGACTTCCGCAGAACCGTCCGCATGTAGAATCACGATGATCTTTTGGCAATGGTTGGCTAGGGCCTCATCGACCGCATTGTCGATGATCTCCCACAGGCAGTGCATGAGTCCACGGCCATCGGTGGATCCGATGTACATCCCCGGACGCTTGCGGACAGCGTCTAAACCCTCGAGGACCTTCAACTGCTTGGCCGAGTAACCGCCCTGCTTGGCGGCACTCTTCTTGGTGGGCTTCGTGCGCGTGGAAGTCAATGCGTCCTGCCTGATCGGATCAGCGTATTTTGGCGATGGTTTTTTGGCGATGGCAGCGCGATCACTGCCTACCTGATCAGCTTACGTGGCTTGCTGTTCACAGCAGACTGACGCGCCGTACGAACCGACTGGGCTTGGCTGAACGATTGCAGGCACACCGGCTCGGCCCCGTGACTGCGGCGTAACAGTCGGATCAGGCGGCAGGCGATTACTAACCTTGCAGGCGATCAGACTCGTCAACGACATCCTGAGCGATGCTGGCCAACGCTTCCGAATGCTTGTTGTAATGATGCACGCAGAACAGCAGTGAGGTGCCTCCCTTAACCCGCACCTTTACGTAAGCTTGGGCTCCACAGCGATCGCAGCGGTCATCCACGGTGAGCTGTGGCATAGCTGTTGCAGTTGTCATCTTGAGCCTCCTGCACCCATAGTGGCACCTGTTCTGGGTCGATCTGTACTGATTCGCCGAGGGCGTATCAAAAAGGCTAAGTGCTGGGGCCAACGAAACCGTGCGCCGCAGGCACCTGCCAACGGGTGATCCGGTCGTGCTGCTGGGCGAAGCCCGAGTCCGGCCCGCCACACTGGACAGATGAAGTTCTCTGAATACCAAGCGATGGATGCCACCGCACTGGCAAAGTTTCTGGCCGATGGGACCTTGACGGCCGCTGACGTCCTAGAGACGGCCCAGCGCCGACTGCAACGTGTCAATCCGCTGATCAATGCGGTGATTCTCGACCTCTACCAACCGGGGCGGCAACAAATCGCCGCTGGACTGCCAGATGGACCGTTCCAGGGTGTGCCTTTCCTGGTTAAAGACATGGACGGCACTCTGGCCGGTACCCCCGCGGCTGCTGGCAGCCGCTCGCTGCGGGACTACGTCTATGACCATGACTCAGAATTGTTCCACCGGTTCCGCGAGGCAGGTGTGGTCTTCCTAGGCAAAACGAATTGCCCCGAATTTGGGATCATGGCGATCACCGAACCAGAGTTGCATGGGCCCAGCCGCAACCCGTGGGACTTGCACCATACGCCCGGCGGCTCTTCGGGCGGATCGGCGGCCGCCGTGGCCGCTGGAGTTGTTCCGGTGGCTCACGCTGGTGACGGCGGTGGCTCAATCCGGATCCCGGCGGCCATGTGCGGACTCTTTGGGTTCAAGCCCAGCCGCGGTCGTCAACCGCTCGGACCGGACATTAGCGAGGCGTGGAACGGCCAAGTGGTGCCGCACGTCGTCAGCCGCAGTGTCCGAGATAGCGCAGGCTTCCTAGCGGCAACACGAGGCCGGGACATCGGTGCGCCTTATGACGAACCCGGCGGGGATCACGATTTCCTGGCGGCTCTGGATCGCCCACCGGGTCCATTACACGTCGGGTTCAGCACCAAAGCCATGCTCGGTTCCCAGATGGACCCCGAATGTGTCACGGCGGTGGAACAAGCGGCCGAACTGATGGCCGACCTAGGCCACGACGTCACCGAGGTCGACCTGCCGGTCAATGGCGAAGAGATAGCGATGGCCTACCTGACGATCGTCGCCGCCGGCGTCGCTGCCAGTGTGGCCCTTACCGAGGGCTTAACGGGGGTACCGCCGCGTCCAGAGCAGTTTGAACGACCTACGTGGTTTCTTAAGCAGGTCGGCGAGGTGCTGTCGGCAAAGGAGCTTGAGCTGGCGAAATTTGCGGTGGGCTCGATGTCACGGGCGGTTGCCCACAGTTTCGACAACATGGACATCCACATCTCGGCCACCACGGCCTTTCCTCCGGCAAAGATCGGGGAACTCGGGCTCGGCCGATTGGAGAAGGTTAGCCTCTCTGCGCTGCGACGCATCTCGGCGGTCACCGGCCCCACGACGGATCCGATCTATCGCCAAGCGCTGCGACAACTCTCCGCTGAATCGTTAGCCCGAACACCCAATACGCAGGTGTTCAACATGACCGGGCAACCCGCCATGAGTGTGCCGCTGGCCATGACGGCGACTGGGCTGCCAATCGGGGTGCAGTTTGCTGCCCGGTTCGGTGCCGAGTCCTTGCTGTTTTCCGTCGCAAGCCAGCTGGAAGAAGCCCGACCCTGGTTCGACCGGGTGCCGCAGCTCTAACCCCGATACGTTTGGGACCCACGCTGCTGCTTACGCTGTCGCGGCCCTTTCCGGTTCGGGGGCCGGATCTTGTAGCGGAACTGGCGCTGTAAACCGGGGAATGAGTTTGCCGATCGCCGCCCCCAGCAAGGCCACCGGAATCAAGGCCAAGCCGCCAAGAATGAACCCCAGTGCAAGGGCCAAGACCACCGTGAACACCCACTTGGTCTTGGCCAGATAAGCCATCGCCGCCAATAGCCCGGCAAGGGCTGGACCCTGCGTGGGTGCGTCGAAGATGAGCGCCGTCACGGCCCCGAATCCGGCCCCTGCGAACATGGCCGGAAAGTATGGACCGCCCCGAAATCCCGAGCCAAGGCTGATCCAGTAGGCCAACGATTTGGCGGCCACCGTAGCCAGAATCAAACCGATGGAACCGAGTTCCATCATTGGCCTAATCATCTGCTCGCCACTGGTCAGCACCAGATCTACGGGCTGATCGGCCCAAGTCTGATAGCACCAGGCCACCCCACCAACGGCTAGGCCGGCGAGGGCCAGTTGCCACACGACAGGGCGATCGCCTCCACGGGCAGCCACGAGGGCTTTCCCCAGCGCAAAGATCACGCCCAACAAGATGGCGGTGGCAATCGCAGCGATGGCGCCATGCCAAAGGCCATCCCAGGCGAACGAACCGCCATCCCCCACACTCAAGGTTCCGGTTCGTATGGGGTCAACGACCAGAGCAAGCAACCCGAAGATCACGCCAACGCCGACAGCCTTACCCATGTCCGGGTTGGGTTGCTTGCTCCCGATGAACCCCCCGATTACCGAGCCGGTGGACACTAGGGCCACCTCGGGGCCGAGTACCAGCCCACCGGCCAGCGTTGCCAAGATGGCCGCGAGTACGAACGGGTAGTCTGGCACCGAAATCGGGGCGGCGGAAATGCCTCCCAATGGGTTGTGGCCATCCGCACCCCGCCGAAACAGCGCCACCAGAACGCCAGCCACCATCGGCAAAGCCAGTAGGTAATACCAGGGCGCCGACCCGTCGAAGGTGTTGGCGGGCACGTCAGTCCACAGGGAGGTGACCAGCCACTGGACAATCTTGAAGACCACATATCCCAGCCCGAGGGACAAGATGGCAATCAGGGCCAGACTCAGCGGACTGTTGCGGGGGGCAGATCCCTGCCGTTCAGAGCCCGGATTCGCGGCGTTGTTCACTCACCCATGAAAGCACAGCCCGGCCGAGGGCGCCCGGGTCCGCAGCTAAGTCGGATTCGGCTCGGCCACGAACTTGTTGTCAATCGCCACGCGGCCCGGACCCGCCCAGAGCACGAATAGCGCCCCGAATAGCAGAATCAGCCCTAGCCAGAGATGCTGAAAGTCCGGATCCACTCGGCCACCGGTCAACACTGCGACCGTCATATTGCCGGCCACCGCTAGGGCGGCCAACCGGGTCAACAGTCCTAAGATCAGGAACAGTCCGCCGAGGAATTCCACGGTGCCCGCTAGGTAGACCGATGCTTCTGGCAGTGGAATCGAATACCGCTCGAACGCATCCACAAGGTCTTGGTGGCGGGTGAATTTCGATAGCGAAACCGAAATCAAGATCACGCCAGCCACCCAGCGCACGATCGTCGGAGCCCAAGCCGCACCCCCGCTGGGCTGGGTCGTGAACAACAACGCACGCAATTTCTCCATAGGGCACTCTATCGCCAGTTTCGGTCAGGACGGCATAACGCAACCGATTCGGCACACGCAAAGGGCGCATGCTCCTTGGGGTGGAGCATGCGCCCTCTACGAGAGGCGTTGGTCTCTAGCCAACTCGCATTTTGGTCACATAACCGGCATGGTCGCTTTCCCACAACGGCAGGGGGCTCTTACGGAACTTCTTCGTACCCAACCGCTTGGCCCAGTACGAGGTTGCTTTCCCATGATTCAGCACCAAATCAATGCGGGTCTGATCCAGTTCACTCTTCTTGTTGGAAAGATCCGCGTTCTGGCAGCAGGTCAGGCCCTTGCCGGTGCGTCCGGCTTGCAGCCAGGAGTCCTCGAAGAAGGACTTGGTCAGCTTGGCGTAGGTGTCGCTGGTCTGGCCGTTGGCATCAGTGTTGAGATCGCCCGCCAGAATGGTGGTCCTCTTCTTGTGCTTGCGCATGATCTTGAGAAGCTCCTGGGCCTGCGCGTACTGAATCTTGGACCGGCCTGGCTGGCCCAATGTTTGCTCCTCTACCTCAAAGTGTGAGGTGTAGACCTTCATCTTGGCCCCGTTGTACTTCACGTTCGTGGAAGCCCAACCCCGATCAAATGACAACACCTGGCCAGCGACGGTGAAGGTCTCCTGGGCCGCGTAGGTGCCGCTCTTGGGTTTGTTCCAGCTCAGACCCTTCTTCTTCTTGATCAAGATGACATCTCGGTCCTGCAACGTGACAGTGCAATCGGAGTCGCTATAGGGGATGGCGATCGCCGAACAGTTGAGGCCCGGCTTCAGATAGGGAATCTCTAGGTCGGCGTTCTTGACCTTCGCGGCCACCTTGTAGTTCATCCCCCGTTTGGCCAGTTGCTTCTTCAGGATGGTCAAGAAGTTGTATTCCGGTAGGTCCGGACCCGCCGTATTGCGCATCGTGCGCCAATAGGTGACCTCATTCAGGGCCAAGATGTTGGGGTTCTGCTCCTTCATTGTCTTTGCGATTTTCTTGGCGCGCAGCGGAAAATCCGTGGCTTGCGCGGTTTCGTAGACGCCGGCAGCAGCGTTCAGGAATGCGACGATGTCACCGGACTCGGCCGCCTCGATGGCCGGCGACAAGCTAGCGCCCAAGTAGAGATTCTGGAACGCCACGGTCAGGTCGCCGCCCTTGCCATCTCCACCAGAAGAGCCGCCACCTGCGGCCGCCACTCCGGGAGCTGCCACGATGGCCGCTCCGGCCAATCCGGCCGCAAGTCCAGTCGCCACCACGCGCTTCATCCGCGAGAAGCCGCGCTTTGGATCCCCTGCTGATCGGGTGATGGGCTGTGATGGGCGTCTTGACATGTTTGCTCCCGAGTTCCCACAGATCTCTTCCGGTATCTCGCCACCACACAGACACGTCAATGAGCGAGCATGAGTCTGTTCTGCCAATACCCTAGATCACGCAATGCCAGATTTGGTGCGTAGCAGCCAAGACTCGCCCAAAGAGGGCACGCTCGTGCAGGGCTACGCTGGCCTCGCTGTTGGCTACTGATCCCAAGCGGCCAGTGCCGCCTGAGCGATCGGTCCGCCGGCTTCCTGCACGAAATGACCAGCATCGACCAGCATCGGTTCAGGACAACCCGTAATCATGTTGCGCATCCGCTCCATGACGTCGCGACCCAGCACGGGGTCGTTCACACCAACAGCCATGAAGCTGGGCCCTGCCCACTCTTTGGACCAGAACGCGGCCGCCTCCCGGGCAATCTGCGCACCGGGAGCGTCGGGTTCGGTGGCGATGAGTTGCGGGAACCGCCGTACCCCCGCCTTATACCGCGCATCGGGGAATGGGGCGCCGTAGGCGGCCGTTTCGGCTTCGGAAAGACCTGGTTCAGAGCGGGCAAACAAGTCGCTAACAGACAGGTCCGGCGTATTGGCCACGTAGTCACGCCAGGCCAAGAACCCCGGGCCAGGCGTCCGTCCTGTGCTCAACGCGGTGTTCATGATTAGCAGTCGTGCCACGAGATCGGGGTGGGTGACCGGCAATGTCAGCCCCAGAACGCCGCCCCAGTCCTGCACCACCAACGTGACTTGCCGTAGGCCGAGGTAATCGATGAAGCCGGTCAGGGAATCGCGATGGAAGTCCCAGGTGTAGGTGGCGTCGTCAATGGGTTTGTCACTGCGACCGAATCCATAGAAGTCTGGAGCGATGACGCGATATCCCGCGTCGAGGAATACCGGAATCATCTTGCGATAGAGAAAACTCCAACTGGGCTCCCCGTGCAGGCACAACACCACCGGAGCGTCTTTGGGTCCTTCATCGATGTAGGCCAGCCGCATGCCTTCGTAGCCTGGCAACGACGAGACGTAAGACGGCGCGTACGCAAAGTCGGGCACCGTGGCAAAGGCGGACTCAGGTGTCCGGAGCACTCCGGGCAGCGGTTCGTCGGCAGTGTCAGGAGCGGGGACGGGGTTTTCAGGCGACATGCTGGCATCCTAACGCCACCGCGTCGCGGCCGACTGCGCTGCAACCTATACGTCGCGTGCAGCGATGCTGGGAGCAGCAAGGCCTCAGACCTCTAGCAGAATCTTGCCGAACACGCCCCCGTCGTTCAGGGCCGCTTGGGCGGTATCGGCTTCTCGCAGCGGAAGGATCTGATCGACAACGGGCCGCAGCCGACCGACCGCGAACAATGGCCACATCCGCGCCACGACTTCAGCGCAAATCTGACCCTTTTCTTTGACCGGTCGGAACCGCAGGGATGTCGCGTGGATACTGGCGCGCTTGGCGAGTAGGCGAGCGAGGTTGAGTTCGGCCTTGATCCCGCCCTGTAACCCGATTACGACCAGTCGGCCGTTGGTCGCCAGAACCTGCACATTGCGATCTAGGTACTTCGCTCCGATGATGTCCAAAATCACGTCTACTCCGTGCTCGCCGGTGGCCTCGCGAGCTTGCGCAACGAAGTCTGATTCGGTGTAGTTGATCACCGCGTCTGCCCCTAGGGATAGGGCGGCTGCGGCCTTGCGCTCACTACCGACGGTGGCCAAGACTTTGGCGCCGAGTGCGTGCCCCCACTGGACGGCCATAGAGCCAACCCCGCTGCCGCCACCATGCACCAGTAAGGACTCACAGGCCTGCAGATGAGCGGTCATGGTCACGTTCGATAGGACCGTGCAGCACACCTCCGGCAGTGCCGCAGCCGTGATCAGGTCCACACCCTCGGGGACCGGCATCACTTGGTCCTCATGGACAGCCACCCTCGTGGCGTACCCTCCGCCGTCCAGTAAGGCGCACACAGCGTCGCCTACCTGCCATCGCGTCACTCCCACTCCGACCTCACGAATGACCCCACTGCACTCCAAGCCCAGCACCTCGCTAGCGCCCGTGGGCGGCGGGTAGTGGCCTTGGCGTTGCAGCAGGTCTGCGCGGTTGACCCCGGCCGCAGCAACCTCGATCACAACCTGTTGGGCCAGCGGGATTGGGTCGGCAACGGCCTGAACCTCTAGTGAGTGCGCTTCATCTGGCAGCACGACAACAGCATCCATAAGCCCAGCCTATGCGTTGCCGCGATCGGCGGCCTGCCACTTCCCACGAGCAACTTGGCCTTACCGAGCAACCGCGCCCCACCGTATGACAGGCTGAAGCCAGACCCCTGCGACTGGAGATCTTGATGCCGAAGCCCGATGAATCCGACTTTGAGGCAGCTTCCGTGGATGAAGCCGTCGAACGGATGGAAGAGCATGAAGATGAGCGCGCGGCCGGTCATAAACAGAACCTGATCCAGAAAGAGACTCACAGAAAGCACCTCGACGAGGGCTAACCTTATTAGGTGGAGTCGCAAGCATCCCCCACTAACCGCACAGCACTACAGACCCTGCAGCCGGTCTTTTTTCTCCTCGCCGCGATGTGGATCATCGAAGCGATCGATTTTGTGCTGCGCGGTCGACTGGACTTCCTGGGCATCCAGTCCCGATCAGTCGAGGGCCTCACCGGCGTGGTCTTGGCGCCGTTCCTTCATGGCGATTTTGGCCACCTCATCTCCAACACGGTGCCATTCGCAGTCTTGGGTTCCCTGGTGGCTTGGCGCACGACCACGAAGGGCTTCTGGTGGGTCACCGGCACCATCACCGTGGTTGGCGGCTTGGGGGTTTGGCTGCTGGCGCCAGCGAACGTGATCACGATCGGGGCTAGCGGGCTCATCTTCGGCTACCTAACGTTCCTGATCACGAATGGGATCATTACCCGGCATTGGTTGGACATCGTGGTGGCGGTCGCCGTGCTCCTGCTCTACGGCACCTTGTTGCTAGGAACCTTGCCGTTCGCAGTTGCGGCCGGGGTGTCGTGGTTAGCGCATCTTACTGGCGCAGCAGCGGGTGTGCTGGCTGGGGTGATGTTCGCGAAAGGACCCGAAAAACCGGCAGCAGCAACCTAGATTTCTACCGTGCCCATCAGGGCCTTGCGATCACTCTCTTGCGGGAGTTGGGGGAAGACCCACCGGCGATATGACCAGAATCGGAACAGCGTGCCCAACACCAAACCGACGACATTCGCGCTGATGTTATCGGCTAGCGGGCCAGTCAGCCCAAGGACGTAGTGACTGATCGCCAGGCAGGACATTGCGATCAGCATCGCCACCGCATTCAGTGCAAAGAAGAGCAGGTAGCCGCGGCCAACCGGCAGGCTCCCCCGGGATCGAAACGTCCAGAACCGGTTCCCGAAGTAGGCCACTGTAGTGGCGGCAATCACTCCTACCGCCTTAGCCGACAACGGCTTGTCATAAAGGGGGCTGGCTTCCACATAGAGGAGCAGGTTGAAGAGTCCGACGTCGACGACGAGTGCGACCACGCCGACCACCCCGAACTTGGCGATCTCGTGAACAAGCGTCTGCAGTTTCGGGCCGAGTTTGGCCGACCAGGACGTCAACGTATCCCTAGCCGTGCCCATCCGCCAAAGGTACCGTGGCAGGACTCGAACGCGATAGCCGGTACCAGACACCGTAATCAGCCTGACACCCATTGCATGAGCCTTGATCCGCGTTCCGCGACTAGGAGGTGTTCAATAGAGTCATGGCAAGAAACATCGTGACCTGCCCCGACTGTGGGGCCAAGAATCGTGTCCCGGTCAAAGGCCGTCCTCGCTGTGCCAAGTGCAGCGCTGACCTGCCCTGGCTGGTTTCCGCCGACGACACCAGCCTGGACCAAGCCCTGCAGACCAAAACGCTGGTTCTGATCGATCTGTGGGCACCGTGGTGCGGTCCCTGTCGCATGGTTGCCCCGGTTCTAGAACGTATGTCGAAGGAGTACGCGGGCCGGCTCAAGGTGGTCAAGGTCAACGTCGACAACGCTCCCAAGACATCCGCCCGGTTCGATGCAAGTTCGATCCCAACCTTGGTCTTGGTGAAGAACGGCAAGCCCGTGGATCGTATCGTCGGGGCACAACCCGCCCCCGTCATCAAGCAGCATGTCGATGCAGCATTGGCCGGGCGTTAGGCTCGTGCGGCGCTGCCCCTGTTGAGCTCGCGCATCGCTTCTGACAGTCCGTCTAGGGTCAATGGAAACATGTCAAAAACACTGGCGACGTCCTCAATCGTGCTGCCTCGCCACCGCCCTTCTGGCTCGGGATTGAGCCAGACTGCGTTCGTGAAGTGGTCGGCCAACAGGTTCAGGCAATCGAAGCCGGACACGCGGACGCGCTCTTCCTGGGAAATCCCGCCGCCTTGGCCGTGCAACTCGTAGGGGGCCATCAGTGCGTCACCAACCATAATGAGTTTGTAGTGCGGGCCGCATTCCCGCAACACATCATGGAGCCATTTGGGCTCGGTGAAGGTGTCGGTTTCGTAGACCTTCCCGTAGACGCAGTTGTGGAAGTAGTAGGTACGCAATTCCTTAAAGTGAGTGGCACTTTTTGTTGCGCTGAACAGTCGGGACATCAGGGAGGAGTAGGGGAACATAGATCCGCCCACATCGATGAGCAGGACCACGTGAGTGTTCGGCCGACTCGGGGGTCGGGTGACAATTTCGATCTCGCCGGCATTGTTGGCCGTGGCTGCGATGGTGCCCTCAATGTCCAGTTCTTCTTCGTTTCCTTCGCGGATGAAAGAGCGGAGTCTGCGCAGCGCGACCTCCATCTGCCGAATATCCAAGGTGACGTCTGAGCGATAGCCGCGGTACTGCCGCGCATCGGCCACGTGAACCGCGGAGCGACTCCCACCCCCCGCTTCCCCCACACGGATTCCTGGAGCAGGCGCTCCGGCACGGCCGAAGCGGGAGGTGCCGCCGGTGCCCACCCAGTAGTTCCCGCCATCATGACGCTCTGTCTGCTGCGCGAGCCGTTCAGCGAATTGCCGTTTCAACTCGTCCAGATCGATGTCTTCTAGCTCCGTTGGTGAGTCTTGTTCGGACCGATCCACCGCGTCTCGCAACCAGTCAGACAACTCCTCCTTCAGTTCCGGCGGGGCTAGGTCCGCGCCACGAAACTGCACTGCGAACGCTTGGTCGAATGGATCTAGGTGCGCCTCGTGGTGCACCGTGAGCGCCCGTGCCACGTAGTAGAACCCATCTAACGAGTTGTGGTGCAGCCCAGACTTCAAGGCCTGCGCCAGTGCGATCGCCTCGGTGACCCCAACGGGAACTCCGAACTCACGGAGTCGAAAAATGAACTCCACGAATACTGGGGATGTGGCCCGGCTCGAGTGGACCGACGGCTCGCCTGGGTTCGGCATGGCGGATCAGTAGCGCCGGGACATGCTGGACCTAGGCCGGGCGAGGGTTTGGAGGTCCTGTTCCTTTTTCACCAAAGTCCCCAGGAACGGCAGATCAGACCCCTCAGGCACTGTCAGCGTCCCCGTTGCGATCAACATGCCGATCCAGTCGATCAACTCGCTGGTGCTAGGTCGCTTACGCAGGCCCGGCGTATCCCGCATCTGGTAGAACGCGGCCAGGGACTGAGCGAGCAGTTCGTCGTTCAGATCCGGATGGTGGACATTGACGATCTGGCTCATCAACGCTTGGTCTGGGAAGTCGATGAAGTGAAATACACATCGACGGAGAAAGGCGTCGGGGAGTTCCTTTTCGGCGTTGCTGGTGATGATCACGACGGGGCGTTGCTCGGCCACAATCTCTTCGCCGGTCTCCGACACGGTGAACCGCATGCGGTCTAGCTCGTTGAGCAAATCGTTAGGAAACTCCAGATCGGCCTTGTCGATCTCGTCGATCAACAGGACTACGCGCTTGTCCGATTGAAACGCGCGTCCCATCGGGCCCATGCGAATGTAAGCGGCGATGTCGCGGACATCTCCGTCAGAGAATCGACTGTCGTAGAGCCGCTGCACCGTGTCGTAGTGGTAGAGCCCCTCTTGCGCGCGGGTCGTGCTCTTAACGTTCCAGGTAATCAGTTCGAGGCCCTCAGCTTCGGCAACCGCCTCAGCCAGTAGCGTCTTGCCCGTTCCCGGCTCTCCGCGCACCAACAGCGGCTTCTGGAGTACCAAAGCACAAGACACCGCGGCTTGCAGGGCGTGATCGGTGAGATAGGAATCCGTGCCAGAAAAACTGGCTAGCTCAGCCACACTCACTCCAGGTAGTCGCGAAGAACCTGCGAGCGACTGGGGTGGCGCAGTTTGGACATGGTCTTGGATTCGATCTGGCGAATCCGCTCACGGGTGACCCCGTAGACCTTGCCAATCTCGTCTAGCGTCTTTGGCTGGCCATCGGTGAGGCCAAACCTCATCCGCACAACGCCAGCTTCTCGCTCGGAGAGAGTGATCAAGACCTGGTCGAGTTGCTCCTGAAGCAGTGTGAATGAGACTGCGTCAGAAGGCACGATGGCCTCGGAGTCTTCAATCAGGTCACCAAACTCAGAGTCGCCGTCTTCGCCCAGCGGCGTGTGCAGCGAGATCGGTTCCCGACCGTACTTCTGCACCTCCACGATCTTCTCTGGAGTCATGTCCAATTCTTTGGCGAGTTCCTCCGGTGTGGGCTCGCGTCCCAAATCCTGCAGCATCTGACGCTGCACACGCGCCAACTTGTTGATCACCTCAACCATGTGAACCGGGATC
>JAHZKU010000084.1 GCA_022600255.1 Actinomycetes bacterium
ACAACGCCAGCGTGATCACAAACAGCACGATGGGCTGAACTTCTTCATCGGCTGGATCCGCCAGTGAATACGCGACCATCGAATTGAAGACCGCCATCAAGACCATGCTGGTGAAGAACGCGCGACGGCTAGCCTGCGGCGTGCTGTTGCTTGGCGTCGTAGTGGCTCCGCTGTCGTTGGCGCCGCCGACTGTTGAGCCGCTGTCATTTGCGACGCTGTGCCTAGCCCCGCTGACACTCTCCGCCGGGGTGTCGGTACGCCCAGTGCCCGCAACACGAGACCGACTTCGGCTGATGTTGGAGGCATTGGCGTAGAAGACAACGATGCCGACCACGGCTAGGAAGTAGCCGTGGCGCTCGAAGAACGGCATGAAAGCCTGCGCCGCCGGGGCGATCGTTTGGTCGCTCTTACTGAGTGCCGGTAGGAGTTGCATCACCACATAGGCCACGGTGATGCCGCTTGACAGGCTCAGAAATACGGCGCGACCCTGACCCGTCCAACGCGACAGGTACCCCGCAGACAGGTGTACGGAAACCAAGACCAACACCGCAGCCAAGGACACCAAGATGTGTGCATCCATCAGGCCCGGCACCTAGCCCAGGTAGAACTGCCCCTCGTCTTTGGAGAACGACTATCCGAGGATCTTCGCTTTCTGCGCGGAGAACTCAGCATCGGTAAGCACCCCAGCCTGGTGTAGCTCACCCAGTTGCTTGATCTGGGCAATCTTGGCCTCCATGTCGTCCGCCGGTGGCGCAGGTGCCGCGGGCGGCGGGTATGTCGGCTGGGGGGCGTACTGCGGCTGCGCGTATTGCTGCGGCGGTGCCTGTTGCTGCTGGGCCTGCTGCTCCCAGCGGCCCGCTTGCCGACGAGAAACGCGATTGGAAACTGCCGTGGCGGTACCGGCCACGACGGCCGTGCGGGCAACACCTCTCACAAGTCCGGGCATCTTAGGCCTCCTGCTCTTGGTCGATCTGATCCAATGTGGCCAGAATATCGTCTACATTGACCCGCCCGTTGGCAACGAGCTGCGCCCCCGCATCACGTAGGGCGGTGGCGAAGGGTGCGGCCCAACTGTTCTCGTACACCAGCACTGCACCGGTGACACCAGGCTGCAAGGCCTTGCCCGCTTCTGCTAGGTCCGATTCGTCCAGCAACCCAGAGCTGGCGCCGATGAAGGCCGCGAAATCAATGGCAGCCTGTGTGTTGAGGTCACCCAGACCCAGCGCGCTGACTTCGCCTGACTCACTCTTGGCCAGTAGCGCCACATCCAAGACCCGAATAATGCCTCGGTCTACCAAGTCGATCAGGGTCGGCATCGCTGCCCCGGTGGGTTTCCCGTTCGGATACTCCACGATCAAGTAGTCGATCGGACCTACTTCTGTTGCTGTCTGCAAATCTGTCATTGCACCCCTATCGTTGCGAGCTAATCCTAGCCGTGTGCGGCTCAGGCGCGCATCGCAGGCCGCGAGTACCAGGAACAGTCGATCCCTTCAAAAGCAGGACCATCTGCGCCCTCGTCCGGTGACCCCCACCATGCGCTCCGGAACAATCGAACCGCCGGCGGGTGCCAACCCTAGTCGGCCTAAGCCAAGACCTTGGCCTTCTGGCTCTCGAATTCCGCGTCGGTCAACGCACCGGAGTCGTGCAACTCCGCGAGTTTGGCGAGCTGATCGGCCGCTGAGCCAGTGCCAGCACCTGCGGTCTGGCGGATATAGGCCTGCTCAGCCTGCTGCTGTTTGGTGGCCGTCGCTATGGAACGCTGCTGCATCGACTGACCGCGAACGATCAGGTAGATGAGCACACCCAAGAAGGGAACGATGACGACAAAAACAACCCAAAGCGCCTTCGCCCAGCCCCCCATGTCGTCGCTGCGGAAGATGTCGGCAAAGATGGAAATCAGTAGCCAAATCCAGATGAAGAACAGGAAGAATATCAACATCGTCCAGAACAGATCGAGCAACGGCATAACGACTCCTTAGCTAGGAAGGCGTTGAAGACCGGTGGCCCTCAACTCGGACAAATCAGGCCGCCAAAGCGTCCTGACGATTCCAACGTACAGCCCGGCCACCCAGCCAAACATCACCCGTCTAGGGGGAACCGGTCACGGTTCGGTGGATCGAGCATCTGGCCAAGGGCGCTCACGGACATGACAAAATGGTCATATGGGTACAGAGGAGGCTCCCGCTCAGGGGGCGCAGACTCCACCGGAATCGGATGACACCTCAAAGTCGATGGATTGGGTGGGGCTGCTCTCGGTCATCCTGCTCTCGCTGATGGCCATCACCACAGCGTGGACCGGCTTTCAGGCCAGCAAGTGGGGCGGCGCCATGTCCATCGCCTTCACCCAAGCGGGAGCCGCCCGGCTCGAAGCCGCTGCGGCCTCGGCGGAAGCAGACCGGCTCGCCAGCAGACAGATCGCCTCTTTCGCCCAGTGGTTGGTCGCGCAAACACAGGGCGACCAAGAAACCATGGACGCGCTGTATTCTCGCTTCCGGGATCCGCTGAAGTCTGCATTTGACGCGTGGATCAAGACCGAACCGTTCACCAACCCAGATGCGCCAGAGACCCCCTTCGATATGCCGGAGTACACCACCCCTGCACTTGCCCAGGCTCAGGCGGCCGAGGAAAAGGCCGACGCACTTTTTGCCGAGGGTTTGGAGTTCAACCAGCGCGGCGACAACTACACAATCCTGACTGTGATAGGCGCCGCAGTGTTGTTCTTCGCGGCGCTGTCCACGCGGTTCCGGAGTCGGCGCTACCAGTGGTTTGTGTTGGGAATCGGGATCGTCATGTTTATTGGCGTCGCCATCACACTCTTGGCCTACCCCAAACTGGTTTGATTCGGGCTCAAGATACCGCGGGCTCGGCGTGAGGGGGCCTGGCTGAGGCGGGGCGCATGAACGAGTCTGGCTTCAGAACTGCATCCCCCACAGACCCGCGGGGCATCGTAAGGCGGGGCGGGCTGCGTCTAGGGGGACAGCAGAGCTCGCATCTTTGGGGAACGGCGCACCGAGCCGCAGACTGGGGCTTGATTCCCTGGGTCCGCGCGAACCCTCCCGATCACACGCAGCCATTCTGAGCTGAGGCCGGGCGACTGCGTCGATACCAAACACGCGAGTTTGACAGCTGCTTGAGGAAACTTTGAGGTTCGTCGCTCAGTGTTAAGACCAATCAGGGAGTTGGCATGAACCATCTAGAAGCTGGCCGGTCGGTCGTTGAATCCGAAACTGCTCCGCGGGGCGCTCTTGGCAAGTCCGACGCCATCAGAGCCAGCCGTCGCGCTTTGGCAGAGGAACTCGTCGCCGAGCACGCGCTGGAACTGCTTGTCGACTTGGAAGCAGAGCTCGCGCTCCGTTCGACCGACCCCAAATCGTATCCGTGGTTCGTGGTGGACACCTTCGAGCAGCGGGACCGCAACGCGGGCCAGGCGCGCTCGACTTAACTACTGGCTACGGCGCAGCCGCTTCACGAGTTCCTTGCCACCAACCTGTCGCAACAAGTCTGGATCACCGCAAACGACCAGCTGATGGCGGGCCCGCGATAGTCCGACAAACAGCACCTGCTTGGCGACGTCGCCGCTCCGGAATCCGTCCACCGCCAACACCACAGCGGGGCGTTCTAGACCCTTGAATCCGACCGCAGTGCAGTAGAAGATGTCATCGTCATCCCACAAGCTGGTCCAGTAACGCTCTTTGCTGTCCTGGGAAAGCTCGCGGTGCACCGGATGTCGGTGATGAGTGGTCAGCAAGGCCACGTCCCTGGGTTGCCAGCCTGCATCCAACAGGGCCACCGCCTCATCATCGGCGGTTTGAATCGCAGCTTCGGTCGAGCATTCAACGAATCGCACCGGGGGACCATCGAAGCCGACCAGCTCCGCGCTCTCGGCCATGAGTGGTTGAAAGACTCCGGCAATCTGCCTGGTGTTGCGCATGTTGCGGCTTGTCGTCAGACGCGGGAGGCCGGCCAAAGGGGTGCCGACCCGGTCGAAGACTTGTTGGCGTTCGTCGGCGAACACGAGCAGGTTTCCTGCGTCCGGGTCCTTCATTCCGTTGAGCAGAATCTGCCACCAGTCGTCGGCGAAATCTTGGCCCTCGTCCACGAGGACGGCGTCAAAAATCGGTTCCGCCATACCGGCCAACCGACGCATCACCTCGACGAACTCCACATCCCAGAACTTGGAGTCCTCGGCGCTCAGTGTGTCAGGTATCTCAACACCCCATTCCTGGCCAAGAGCGTGGAAGGTACCGGCCCAGAACAGGTCCCGTTGCTTGTCGGGCCAGCGCTGGGCGGTGCGGCGCACCCATTCGGCCAAGCCCCGGCTGAAGCAGATGAAGCCGACCCGTTTGCCCGCTTCACACCATCGGCGGGCCTGTTCGACGGCCAACCACGTCTTGCCGGTGCCTGGTCCGCCCGTGATCTCGGCACGCGGCATTTTCTGGATGTAGTCCAGGAGTTGGAACTGCTCCTGCGTGAGCAACCCGACTTGTTCCTCAACTGCCTCGGCCCGACGCAGCAACTGCTCTTGGGGATCCCCGCGACCGCCGAGGAGGGTGGCTGCCTGCTGGACCAGATCCGGACCGGGTCGCCGGTTCGGCTGACCCTGCATCCGCACGTTCAGTGAATCGTAAATAAGCCCAGCGGACTCCTGGAGTTGACCACGATCGATGATGAGGCGACGCGGCAGGCCGGGTGAGGGATCCCGTGCCCCCACGTCGACATCGGGTAGCGCGACTAAGTGCTGCATCCGCGGGCGACCGTAGTTCCAGCGCGCTGCGAGGTACTTGCCCACACGGTGCTTGTGCCCGATGGCCTGATCCTCTAAGTCGAGGGCTGCGGTGCCGCTGGGAATCGCTTGCCACCACGCACCGTCCTCGAACCAGACCCGGCCACCCTTCACCTCAACGGTTGCGAAACCCTCCGGCATCAGCACGATGAGATCGACCTCGCCATCGCCTTCGTTTCCGGTGAAATGCACGCCGTGCAGCAGCACATCCTCGGCTCGTAGACTGCGGCGGAGCTGCTTCCAGACCTTCTCCTCAGCCTTGGACCGAAAAACGGGGCGCTCCGGGAGGCACAGGCACGCAGGTTCGGTCATCTCACTCCCGGGTTCTCATCTCTGGTGCGGCGGTCTTCGGCGCGCGCTCGGTGCTGGGGGGGTACTCCCGATTGTCGACGGTTATCGCTATCGTCGCTTGCCGTGCGGAGGGAAACTCGCAACCGGCCAGAAGTGCTCTCCTGTTTTGAGCACAAGCCCGCTGCCTGCCACGTCGCTGGCGCACGCTCCCGCTGACAGCTCAGGCGGCACGGGACTTTGGAGTCTTGGACTCAGTGGGGTATTTGTTGGCGATCCTGCGCGGCTCCTGGTGTGAGGGTCGGCGGACAACTACTTCGTGACCCACCACGCTGGCGCAACTCATCACCACCTGTGAAAAGACGCCTCTCAGGGTCGGCTCGCAGTGAGCAGTTCCCCTGGCTCACTCCAGGCACTGCCCCGGTGAGCCGAGTCTTACGACCGCAACCACCAGAGCCCCTTAGCCCAAGGCCGTTCCTAGGGCTCCTTCACCAACGACAGAAAACCACCCAAGTCCGCCAGCCCCTCGGGTTTGCTCGGCAGGTAGGTGGTGAGGTTGGGCGAATACACAATGGTGGCACGCCATTGGGCGCGCGATATTGCCACGTTGATCCGGTTCGGGAGCAGCAGGAACTCCATTCCGCGCGGGACATCCTCTGGGGCGGACGCCGTCATGCTGACGAACACCACTGGGGCCTCTTGCCCCTGAAACTTGTCCACCGTGCCCACCCGGACCCGGGATAGTCCAATGTTGGCTAGCTTGGCTGTGATCAAGTCGATCTGGGCGTTGTAGGGGGCAACCACCAACACATCAGCCTGTGTTATCGGCCGAGTGGCGCCGTTGTCCTGCCATTGCCAGGTAAGAGCTTCTTGCACCAGTTCCACGATCCGCCCGGCCTCTGCCGGAGCGGCAACCGCGTTGCCTTGGTGTTCCACGGCCTCGCTGAACAATCCCGCCGGGACTGGCCCGCCGTTGAGGTCCGACATGTCCCGTGTTGTCGTCAGCGCTTCCTTGGATCTGAGCCTGCCCTCGTAGGAATGGCGCGAAACCCGCTCAGTCAACGGTGGACTCATGCGGTAGGTCTGGTCTAAGAAGTAGCCCAGCTCGGGCTGTAGTGTCTGCCCGTCGCTGAGCCAACCCAGCGCAGACTCGTCCACGGGTTCGGGGTGTTGCCCTTGGCTGACTTGTGGGAGCTGTTGTGGATCGCCTAGCAGCAGGAGTCGGCGCGCTGACACCGAAACCGCTAGAGTCATCGCTAGCGAGAACTGGCCTGCCTCATCAATCACCAATAGGTCTAGCTCCTGGCGTTGCACCCGCCCCTCATGCGTGAAATCCCAAGCCGTACCACCGAGCAGGCGACCGCCTTCTTGGGCGAGGAATGAGGAGTACCCGGTCGGTTTCAGATCGGTCCACTGATTCGCGTCGGTCTTACCCTTCTTGCCAACCTGCTCTGGGGAGACACCTAACGCCATCACGGCATCTAGCAGATGGTTCACCACAGAATGCCCCTGGGAGACTACGCCGATCTTCCAACCTTCCTGGAGCAAGTGAGCAATCACTCGTGCCCCAACGTAGGTCTTGCCAGTACCCGGGGGCCCTTGCACGGCCAGGGTGGAGTTGTTCAAGGCCAGCACGGCTTCGGTGATGGAACCCACGAAGTCCCCGTCCGCAGGAACCGGCAACGCCGCCAAGCCCACGAGCCCAGGGGGTTGGCGCAGCAACAGTTCTGCCACTGGGCCAGGCAGGGCGGGTCCTGGACCGTCCAGCAAGCTTGGCAGATTTGCTGCCAGCTTGCTAGCGACCTCGCTGAGCGCATCCCGGATGGAGTTGGTGCGCGGCGGATCGCCCGGTGCCACGGCCATCGGGTGCTCGGCATAGCTATCGCAGCCCTTGCCGCCCATCTCGGTGACGGTGAAAGTGGATTCTCCTTCTGCTGTCGTCACGACATCGCGCAATTCTGTAGCCCTAGCGATGCCCCGGTGATTGGCCTGATTCTGCATACACTCCAGCGGGTCGTCATAGAGCAGTCTGAAGTCCTTGTCACGCAACAGCGAGCAGCCAGGCTCGATCGTGCCGGTGATCCGTAAGTGGCGTCGATTATTTCGTTGTCGACCTTCCTTGTGCCAGTCTTTGACAACCTCAACACGCTCAATATGGATTGTGTCGCGAGTATCTGACCACAGCTCGACCGGTTGTAACAGGCGATCGTAGTGACCCCACCAAAACGGCTTCTCCTCTCGTGCCGGGAACCCCACGGCCGCCGCCACCAGCGCGACCGCCGTTTGTCGTGGGGTGCGGCCCTGCTCACCATGGTTGTTGGCGTATTGCGAGAGCGCTTGAACGGTTGGGTCCTTACTTTCCGAAGCTGATTCCTTGCCTTCCGGCACATCTTTGCCGGCTTGCCCGGCTTCCTGCGGGTCGGCCTCCGAATCACCTCGGGGTGCGTTCGCCGTAGCGTGATCGGGGTCGTTGTGGGAGGCGCTGGCCAGTCCACGCAACCACTGGTATAGCCCCAGGGTGGATTCGCAGTCGCGGCGGTTGTAGTCCGCAATATCCTGCAACTTGTGACTAGCGATCTGCTTGTCACCGTGGTCCCGGGCCAGGCAGTACTCCTCATACTCCACCACCGAATCGGCCGCATTAACCACTTGGCCGGCACGCGCGTGAGGCATATAGAACGGCTCAATCATCTTCAGGCTGTAGGACGGCTGGCCGACTCTGATGGCACCCTTCACGATCGGATATAAATCCACGAGCACCTCGGCCCGCAAGAACTCATCTACTTCCTCTTCTCCCGTAGCGTGCTTTGCCGCCAACCGCAGCAGGGCCGTTTTCTCGTAGGACGCGTAGTGGTAGATGTGCATCTGGGGCCACTGCTTGCGGCGGTCAGCGACGTAGTCGAGAAAATCACGCAAGGCCACCTTCTCTTGCTTGCGATCGTGTGCCCAGAAGGTACGGAATTCCGGTTCCGCTCCCCCGCCTGCGGGCGCCTCCGTCACGCCAAATAGATATTCCAAACCCCACTCACCGGTGATCGGGTCTTGCCACAGCGGGTCACCTTCAAAGTCGAAGAAGATGTCTCCCTCGCTGGGCTCAGGAAGCGCACGCAAGGGCTTCTCGTTGAAGATCTGATAAGCCAGCTTTCCGTCGGGAGTCTCCTGCACTTCGATGCCTGCCGCACCGGCGGCAGCATCAACTGGGGCCGCGACTGCTGGGTTGAGTGCGGATTGCGGTGGCGGCGGGTCTTGAATGACTTGTAGCTGCGCCTGAGCGCGCAGAGCTGGCAAGTTCGCCACCCCAGTGTCTGGGCTCGCATCCGCTACTGCAGCCAGTTCGTCAATCGTGTGAATCCCCGCCTCGTTCAGTTTGGCCCGTTGGGTCAGGCGCATCCCTGCCACCAGCAGGAGATCCCTGTGGGCGGCGACCTCGATTTGGCAGGTGTCGCACCGGCCGCAGGCCCGGGTTTGCGGATCACCCCATCGCACCACCTGGCCACCAGCCTGATGCTGATCAAACAACTCCTGGGTTTCGGCGCGACGTTCCCGATACACCGGAATGATGCGCTGGATGTCGTGTTCTGAGATCGCGCCATCTCCCAGGATCAGTTCCCCGTCCCTAGCAACGGGAATCCCGAGGCGCTGCAGTTGATCAGCGTAGGCGGCGATTTGGATCAGCGCGGACGTCTTGGCGCGGCGAGCTAACTTGGTGTCGGCCACCAGATAGGCCCAGCCTCCCGCTGGATCGGGTCGCTTCAGCAGGAAGTCCGCGAATCCGTTGAAGCGGCCATCGAGGAAGGCGGCCTGAAAGACCACGTCCGCGCCGGCCTTCAGCGCACTGACTGTCGCGGCGGCGGCTTCCATAAGAGCCGACTGGCTGTGATCGGCAGTCTCGATCTCAACCACCCCCCGGCCAGCCCAGATCGATTCGGCCCTGCCGAACTGGTCCCGAAGTTGCGCGAGCACTCGCTCCTCATGATCGTCACCAAGACGTGCCACCCGTTCCAACATCGCGTTGGGAGGTAGATCAACCGGGGCGACCCATCCCAACTTCTGGTCCAGCAACCGCAGGGTCGCGAATGGGCACTCAGCCGCGGCCACCATGTCCGTCGGTGAGTACACCACCACATCGTCAAATATCCGCATCTGCAATCCCCCCAGTTTCGGTCTTGGCGTATCGGCAAGCTCATCACAGAGATGCGACATGCCTGGGCTTTATTGCCCATCCACCCCTCGTCTGTCAGCTGCCTTGTTGGACTAGCTCCGGTCAGCCGCCAGCTTGGTCAGCGGCCTCAGACCGCGAGCCTGACCCGACCAAAGCTCCGGTCAGACTGCTCACTCCCAGCCCGGCAACCCGTTGCTGACTGTCAACAGTCGCCCGGCAGCGGTCACTGCCCGGCTGCGGTTACTGGAAAGCCAACCATCAGCCTTTCAGTCTGCCAGCATCGCGCATGTTGACTCTTGTCATGATGGCTGGGACCTCCGACAACCTGCGGCGGCCAAGCGATCAAGGGTCTCATTCCCACCTCTGACTATGCACCGGGGTTAGCTGGCGGGGCCTGAGAGCCTGGGGCCAGTCCGCCGGCAGCGCCGCCACGCGCGCCGACGCCGTCTCCGATTCACCAGGGTTTTTGTCGGAGTCGAGTGCCACCATGCAGTGTCAGAAGTTGGCGCTAAGAAGGGGGTTGCACGATGGCCTTGGAGGCACTGTTTGGGATCGAGGACGGGAAGCTGGTCGATGTTTCCGGACCAACTGAGGAGGGTGATCTCATTCTCACTGTTGAGTTCAACAGCCGGCGCACCAGTCGTCCCTGGGGAATCCCTGAAACCGACGACCAAGAGCGCTACGCGAACTTGGTGGGCCACAGCAACTACTCACACGCGGACTACGACATGGCGAAGGGCTCCGGTCTGTGGGGCTGACAGACGGACGCGGCCTGGAGATGCCGATGGGCCCCAGCGTGTTGGTAGTAGACCATGTCGCGGCCAGCCCGATTCTGGTCCATGTCCCGCACGCGTCACGATCCGTGCCCGCTTGGGCTCGTGGAACGATGACAGCCGATGCCGCGCAGATTAGCCGCGAGCTGGATGCCATGACTGATGCTCATACTGATCTCATCGCCCTCGCTGCCAACGACGCCTGTTCAGCATCGGCGTCGCTGTTCATTAACCAACTCAGTCGCCTGGTGGTGGACCCGGAGCGTTTCCCCGACGACCGCGAAGAGATGCTGCAGGTCGGTATGGGCGCGGTCTACACCCGGGGGCACGAAGGCGCAGGCTTGCGCAGCGAAACAGACACCAACAACCAAGGAGAGCTACTTACGACGGTGTTCGAGCCCTATACTCAACGCTTCACCAAACTCGTGGATCAGATTCTGGAACGACATCAGCGCGCCGTGATCATCGACCTGCACTCCTTCCCTAAGATGGCCTTGCCCTATGAACTACACGGCTCCGATCCCCGGCCAGAAATCTGTCTGGGTACTGACCAATTCCACACCAGCCCGGCACTCCTGTTAGCCGCCGAGGGAGCTTTCCACGAGCACCAAACGCAGATCAACACGCCCTTCAGCGGCAGTTTTGTGCCCCTGGCCCACTACCAACGCGACGACCGAGTCCAGTCGATCATGATTGAGGTTCGACGCGACCAATACCTCGCGCAAGACTTGGCACCAGAACCGGTCGGGATCCGACGCGTCAGCCAAGCGCTAGCCGACCTGATCGCGGCCGTAGAAGGAGCAGACGGGGGCGCTGCGGCTTGATTCCCCCTCCGGGAAGCTCAAGAGCATTGGCGGCGCCGAACTCGAACACGGAACTCGCAACTCCCAACTGAATAC
>JAHZKU010000007.1 GCA_022600255.1 Actinomycetes bacterium
CAGCAGCCAGTGTGGTCTGGGGTGTCCAAGCCGTCCCGGTCCATTGAACCCACTGCACGGAGTAGTAACTCGGAACCGGATCCTCCTCGTCGGCTCTGTCCCACACCACCACGGCCTTGTTGCCGTCAGCAGATAAGGCCACCGAAGGCGTCGTGTCAGAATCAAACCCACCCTCTCCTAGCCTCGTGACCTCAGACCAACCAGAAGGGGTCCACCATGCGGCATGTATGTCGTTGGAACGCCACACAGCCAGCGCCTTGGATCCATCTTTGGCCATGGCAATAGTTGGGTTGATGCCATATTCCTGAAAGGTGGAGTCCACTGTGACTGGCTTCCCCCACTCATCATCGGCCTGAGCGCTACCATCCGTTGCTGAGACGACTCCGAGAGTGAGTGCGGTGATCGCGAGTAAGACGAGTACTCGGCGTCCGGGGAGACGCAAGCCACGTCGGTTGTCGCGACCACTGAGTCGTTCCGAAGCCGCTAACGCGTTCAATTGGGCAAGCACAATTTCCCCCAAGCCGGATAAGTCCTAGCGTAGTCCGGTTTGGAACTGGTTGACCTCGGAGCCTACGGTGAACAGCGTCTAACCAGGGAGAAGGGGACCAAAGACCTGCGGGTCAGCGGCCCTGCTTCCGGTCTGCGCCAGTCGTTCACCCAGTCCCTGCTTAGCCGATGAACGACTTGGTGACTGCTGGGCCGTGGCCTGCTGGGGTGGTGACTTTGATTTCGACCCAGTACTTCTTGCCACGTTTCACTGTCTTGGCGTTTTAGGGTTCGGAGACAGTCTTCCAACAGGAGAACTCTTTCTTGTTCGGCTGAGAGCTTCACGGACCATTCTGGCGCCTGCACCGGCGAGACCGAAACACCCGCTGGCACCTCTTCGAAGACTGTGAACCCACCCCAGACCTGCAGCGGCTACTCGACGAGATCGACGCCGATCCCACCGGTATCTTCTGGTGCTAGAAATCGCAGCGAGATCCAATGATCATCTTTAACGCTATTGGCTGTACGAATCCTCCTCGACCCCCAATTCGCCCGGCAAGCTTCTCGCCCAAGCCAGGACGCATGATTGTGATTGGCCAGCTCTCGGATCACCCGGGCGAGGCATTGCCCGCCGCGCAACCAACGGACGTTAGTCCCTTCCAGTTGACACGCTCACCTTGGTTTGCCTTCCCTGACCACTCCCGAGGCAGCTTCGAGTCGTAAACTAGGAGCGAGGGGTGACCTGTCATGGGTACCAGTAGTGTTCCGGTTATCGATTTTGTTGTTCTCGGGGGATTCGTTGTCCTGCTAATCCTCGCTGGCATTCAGCTGGCAATCATTTGGGCCCGTGGTCAGTGGCGGTGCAATGGCAAGGTGAGTCGAGGCAACGGCGCCTTGCGAAGCCTCTGGTTGGCATCCCTGATCGTGGCGATCACGGCTACCGCAGGGTGCGGGCAGAGCGCGCCGCAAGAGTCGGGTGCAGAAGACGTGGTGGCCCAGCGCGAGTACGGCGGCATGCCGGACCGAGAAGCGGAGCAGGTCCAAGGAGGCACGACTCGAGTTGTGGATGGTGCCCTTGTCATCACGGTCGAGCGGGCCAAGGCCCCCATCTACGAGTTCTGGGCGCTACCGGAGACAGACTCGGCGAGTGTGACCGCGTTCATGGGTGCGCCCTCGGAGACCGAGGCGCCCCGCGGCTTCTGGTCCGTGATGATCGGAGACTTGGACAGGCAGACCGGAGTGTTCCTCATCTGCTGGGCCGATGGCCCGCCGCCGGAACTGGTGGATCTGAGCACCAGGGAGGTGCTCTTGGTGATTGAGGATGGTAAGTGCGACGGCCCGTCTGAGATGACACTCCGCCTCGACAACCCAGACAGCACCGGGGCTTCTATGATCACGGTTGCGGCCGGCGGTTCGGAGAAGGTTGCCTTCCTCGGTGGGGAGAGGTACCAGCCGCGTGACGCTGGCTACAGCGTCCAGGCGGTGACTCGGGGGTTCAGCGTCGAACTGACCAGCCTGCTGGTGACGTCGGGCTGACAGGAGCTGCCCCGCTGCCTTTGGCGCCGGGTCTCCGATAGCGGCAATGGCCTACACCTATCTCCGACTGAAGAAGAGGTGGCAGCCCAGCTAAGAATCTTGGAACGGGCGTCGCCCCCTCTGGAATCCAGATAAAGCAACCACCAGCCAAGGGCTCCGCCTTAACCCCGTCTCGCATGCCACGCGGCGGTTGACGCCTGCGGCTTGGAGTGCGTCACGGGCGGGTTCACCTTCTCCGATGGGCACGACTTTGCCCTTCTTGCCATGTGCCGTGGCGGGCCCCACAGCTAGAGACAGTGCTGACCGTCAGCACTGCAGGTTGATGATCTGAGCTCGGATGGTGGCGGTGGCTGCCCGATCATCCCCGGGTGCATGTGCACTGCACCCCGACCAGTGCCTCATGGATGAACCTCGGCCCGGTTCAGCATCATCGAACGGCAGGCCATTCACCACGGCACCACCCCGAGCCCATCATTCATGCACCATGTGCTGGGACACCAATGGCACTAGACTCCTATCCCGTGACGGCGATCGGTGAGTTGCTCCATGGCAGCACGGCCATCAATCGATCTCAGCTGTTCTTCCGAGGGGCGCTCATCGGCACCGCCGTGGCGGTTGGGCTCGCCGCCATTTCACTGTCCCTTGGGCAGGACGCCTATACTCTCCCGCTTGTCATCGGCTCCGCCTTCAGTGCCCTGGTTTACCTGACTGGTAAGCCCGACACTCGTGCCCGAGGGATGCTCTGGGCGATCTCCTGGATGTTCGTGGCCACCCTGCTCGGTGGCCTTGTGAGCAACTGGGGCTGGCCCCAGCTACCGATCGTCGCCGTGGTTGGTCTCATCGGGGGCTATGTCGGTGTGATCGGACCACGGGGAGCAATGATCGGCATCCTGTCAATGCAGGTCTACACCGTGTTCTCCGGACTTCCCATGGCACCCACAACTGCCGTGAGGTTTTCGGCGGTGCTCGCCCTGGGCGGCCTGACGTACGTCGCCGTCGTGACCGTCATTCGCTTGCTCAATCGGCCTTCCGCTGGTGGTCCTGGCCGTGCACCGATTGCACCCGTGTCCCAGCGCCTAGACCTGCGTCACCCATTCGCGACACACTTCGGACGTCACGCAGTCCGTCTTTCCATCGCGCTCGTGATCGCCACGGCCTTCTCCCACTGGTTGGACTGGCCGCACACCTACTGGATCCCCATGACCATCGTTCTGGTCTCGCGGCCGGACACAGCCGGGATAGCCAGTCGCGTCACGCAGCGAATCCTCGGCACACTGCTCGGTGTGGGCGTCACAATGCTGCTTGTCGCCCTCTTCGATGACGGACCCGTCGCCGTGATTTGCTACGTCGCGCTGGGCATCCTACTGATGCAAACCTTCACCAAAGCCAACTACCCAATATCGGTGACAGGCACCACGATACTCATCATGACGCTCATGATCCTGACCGGTGATCCCGTTGTCGTGACAGATGTGTTCCGGGTCATCGAAACACTCCTCGGTGGTGCGCTGTCGATCACCGCGGCCCTGCTGCTGTGGCGCGCGCAGTCCCAGTCGCAGTCCTAAGCTCCGATCCACCGATCGAGTCAGAGCTCAGACCCGTTGAGGGGTCGTGGGCCGGATCGGTGAGGTGGGCGGGCTCGTGGTCAGGCGGTGTCAGCCTGGGGTGTCGCTGTATGGTTGTGCCTTCTGAGGTTTCGGGGTCTGGGGGCTTCGCTGGTGGTGGTGTCAGGCGGAGTTGACGATGTGGATTTAGGCGCACTGCCAGCTTGTGGCCCACAGCCAGTTGCGGGGCAGGTGGAGTCCCAGTCGTGGGGCTGATCTGGCGATTCTGGCGGGGATGTTGATAAGCCTGGCGTGGTGCTCGCCGAGCAACTGTCTGAGCTGCCTGGTGCCGAAAAGGGAGCGAGGTTGACCGAGGGCGATGGGCGCGGTGGTCGTCGGATGCTCCCGCATCTTCGGGCCTTCGCGAATGCGTGGCTGATCACCAGCGCCGATTTACCGCATCCCTTCGTGGAAGAGTGATTTCTGGGCATTGGTTGCTGAGGTTTTGTTGCTAGGCGGGTGCAGGGGTCCGGCTCTTACGCAGGGTGCTATGCCATTTCCAGGGCCAGAGTTCAACAACCTTCCCGGTGCGGCCCACATATCTCCGATGAGCCGGACACTCAGCACACGTTCGAGGTAGCGGGGGCAATCGCCGCTCAACCTGTCAACAGCCACGCAGAGTTATCCGCGTCGGCTCCCTTCTCCCAGATCCGGGCCCAATCACCAACCCGCACGGTCAATAGTGCCCGTGACTTGTCCATGTCGACAGCCTTTGTGCCATTTCTGGGCAGACCCTCCTGGCATGCAGGCTCGTCCGGGATTCGACGGTGCTGAATCCGTTCGGTCCAGCCACGAAGCCTCGTTGCCTTCCTAGTCGCCATCACGTGACGACAAGGTCCTAGGCCACACTTAGGGGTACTGGGCCCCCACGGTCCGACACGGACCTCGTGAGAATCTAAACCCATGGAACAGACCAAGATTCTCGTGTACTCCACCGTGACGCTGCTCGGCGTGGTCGTGGCCTCGGCGGTCAAGGGCTACATCGAAGGCATCGGCAAACTCACCACACTCCTGATCGGGACGGCGTTGGCCGTGTTCGTGGCGCACGCTTGGGCTGGCACGCTGGCCGAGGGCATGAAGGAACCCGGCTGGCCCGCGTTCAAGCTTCTCCCTGGAGAGCTCAGGACGGCGTCGCTGACCTTCATTCCGGTGGTAGTGGGCGCCGCTTTCGGATGGGTCACCTACCTGATCACCCAGTCCTACGAGACCGCCGGTACCGCCACTGCCGTGGGCCTCGCCCTGCTGCTCACCAGCACCACCGTCATGTCAGCCCTGCGGTACCGGAAGCCCGTAGGGGAGGTTGTGGCCTGGTCCGCGGCCAGCGCAGTGGTGGGTGTCCTGGCGATCATCCTGAAGCTGATCGTCGACTGAGCCTCGGCGAGTTCACCAACCCGGTTTTCCTGTCGTCAGCTTCAGTGCCCGGATCGGGAACGCAGACCCGCTCGTTCAGTCGGCCCGATCCCGTCCTGGACCTTCGGGTCTTGCAGAAAGGACGGCAGCAAGAGCGTATTGATGTGGACCAGGCATGATTGCAGCAGGTGCAATGGGAGCATCGAGACCTCAGCGTGTTCTCGATCTGGGCCGGTCAGCTCGGCGTCCTTGCCCTAGAACAAAGCGGTATTGCCGGAGTTCCAGTTCTCAACCACCTGCAACCCAGTACGAATCTCGCGGCAGAGCTCTCGCGACGTTAAGTATTCACTTGCACAGATGGTGCGAACCGCGCCCGAGTTCCTCCAATGCTGAGCAGGGGGTGTTTTGGGCCTCCTCGAGTGAACCAGCGCAGCAAAGACTCAGACTCCCCATGCCCACCCGTAGCGCGGTGGCGTATTTGACCATCTGGTCGTTATGTTCGTCGATAGGATCCCAGCGGATGGGATGGGTCAGTACCGGCTCCAAGCTCGGATACTCGGCCTCGGGGTCAGCTGTGTACAGGCGAATCGACCCGATGTTCGTCAACCGGGGCAGTATGCGGAAACCGGGCAGTCCGGTGAACGCAAACCCAACAACGCTGGCGCCATGAGTGTCCTCATAGTTCGTGTCGACGGCGGTGTCAGTGCAATG